>JBKJUI010000444.1:0-22474 GCA_046590775.1 Acidimicrobiales bacterium | reverse complement strand
GCTCACCATGCCGGCCCGCAGCTATTTCCGGGCCGTGGCCATCGCCGCCCAGGCGTTCCTGCGGGCCATCACCCGGGTGGTGGGCGGCGAGGTGGTGGCCGACGTCCTCGCCTTCTTCACCGCCTTCGAGGGGATGGAGGAGGGGTTCCGCCAGCGGGCCAAGGCCGTGTACGACCTGTTGGAGAACCCGGACACCGCCTTCGTCCTGGTGGCCTCGCCCCGGCGCGACGCAGTGGACGAGGCCCTGTTCTTCGCGGCCAAGCTCGCCGAGGCCAACATCACGGTGCAGGCGCTCGTGGTGAACCGGGTGCACCCGGTGTTCGGCGAAGGCCTCCCCCCGCGAGGGGGGACGCCGGCCCCGGCGGGCTCGGCGCTGGCCCTGCTGGAGCGGAACCTGGCCGAGCTCGACGCCGTCGCCGTGCGGGAGCGCACGTACCTGGCCACCCTCACCCGGAAGGTGGCGCCGGCGCCCACGGTGACCGTGCCCTTCCTGCCGGGCGACGTGCACGACCTCGACGGCCTCCGCCAGGTGGGCGCCTCGCTGTTCTCCTAGAGGCCTGCGGCCGGCGCTGGCCTTCGGCCGGATTGCACTGGTCGGGCAGCCTTTCGGCTGGCTGTCTTGTGTTCCGCTCGGCCACGAGTAGCCGGCCGAGCGGTCAGATGGCGAAGATCAGATCGTCGCGGGTCTCACGGGTAGCGCCGAGATCTTCGACATCTGAAGCGCGGGCGAGTGCGAGGTGGTGGAACCAGGAGCAGTCGGCCGCAGGCCGTCGTGGCGGTGCAGTACCGCCCGAAGGGCCAGCGCCGGCCGCAGGCCAGCGCCGGCCGCAGGCCTAAGGCAGCGCCCTGATGCTGTCGGCCAGGCGGGCGGCGAGGAGGTCGGCCTCGTCCGGACCCACCTCGTCGGAGAAGACGTAGGGGAGGGGGAGCTGGTCCAGCGGCAGCGCCGATCGGAGGCGCTCGACCTGCTCGGCCTGCAGGTCCTGGCGCTGGCGCCGGAAGCGGGCCGCCGCCGCCAAGGCGTCGAGGCGGGAGGGGTCGAGCGTGACGCCGGCCTCGGCGGCGGCGGCGGCCGCGTCGTCGGTCAGGTCAAGCGGCTCGTAGAGCCCGTTCACCACCACGGCGGCCAGGGAGATGCCCACCCGGTCCTCGAGGGCGAAGGCCGTCTCCACCACCTCGTTCACCGGTGTCTCCTCGGCCAGGGTGACGAGCAGGACCTGACAGCGGGCCGGATCGGCCAGCAGCTCGAGGACGTCCTCGGCCTGGGCCCTGATCGGCCCGACCTGCACGGCATCGAGCAGCCCCCGGGCGCTGGTGAGGAAGGTGAGGGCATGGCCGGCGGCCGGGGCGTCGAGCACCAGGAGGTCGAAGTCGCCGGACCGCTCCAGCTGCTTCACCTTGCCCAGGACCAGGATGTCCTTGATCCCGGGAGCGGCCGTGGCGGCCACGTCGATGGCGCCCGTGGAGGCCAGCCGCTTGGACAGCCGGCGCAGCCCGTGATCCTCGAGGTACTCGACGAGGGCGGCCTCCGGGTCCATCGTCCGGGCCACCACGTCGGCGGTTCCGTGCGGGCCCCCACCGGCCCGCAGGACGACCTCGGAGTAGCTCAGCGGGCCTGGGCGGTCGAACATCGACCCGAGCCCCGACTTGCCCTCGACCTCGATGATGCAGGTGGTGAGGCCGGCCTCTGCGGCCATGACGGCGAGAGCGGCGGAGACCGTCGTCTTGCCCACGCCGCCCTTCCCGGCGACTATCAACAGCCGTGTCGACGCGCAGAAGGCCGCCGGTTCCACTCGCGCGCACCCTACTGGCGGTGGGCGGCCTCCTCGCGAGCCTGGCCCTGGTGGCTGCCTCCGGGACCGGCCGTGCCGCCGCCCAGAGCCCGCCCGAGCCGTCCCGGCCGTCGTTCGACGTCGTGCAGGTGGGCGGGATCCTCGACCCGATCAACGTCGAGCTGGTCCGCCGCTCGATCAGGGAGGCGCCGGGCCGGGCCACCACCGCCGTGGTGATCCAGCTGGACAGCGCCGATGCCTCGGTGCCGCTCGCCAAGATCGACGCCCTGGGCCTGCTCGTCTCCTCCTCGCCCGTGCCGATCACGGTGTGGGTGGGGCCGACCGGGGCGGGGCGGGCGCTCGGCCCGGCCTTCACCCTGGTCGACGCCGCCGATGTCGCCGGCATGGCCAACGGCACCGAGGTCGGCCGCCAGCCCGAGCCTGTCTTCGACCGCACCCCGGCGCCGCTGCGGAACCGGACGGTCGGGCCCGAAGAGGCCCAGCGGCTGGGGCTGGTCGAGATCGTGGCGCCCACGCTCTCCGACTTCATCGGCCAGCTCGACGGCCGGGAGGTGAAGGGGCGCACCATCTCGACGGCGAAGTCGAAGTCGCCGTTCATCCTCCGCGACGACATCAACATCCGCTTCCGCAAGACCGGCCTGGTCGAGCGGACGCTGCACGGTCTCGGCAGCCCGTCGGCCACCTACTTCTTCGTGGTCACCGGCCTGCTGCTGCTCCTGTTCGAGTTCTTCTCGGCCGGCATCGGGATCGCCGCGGCGACCGGCGCCGTGTGCCTGGCCCCGTCGGCGTACGGGCTCGGCACGCTCGACACCAGCCCGGTCGGGCTCGGCCTGCTGGTCCTCGCCACCCTCGCCTTCGGCATCGACATCCAGGCCGGGTCGCCACGGTTCTGGACCGGCGCCGGCACCGTGGCCCTCGTCGTCGGCAGCCTCACGCTCTTCGACGGCCGGCGGCCCGGGTGGCTGGCCCTGGTCCTCGTGATCGTGGGCGGGCTCCTGGCCGTCCTGTTCGGCATCCCGTCCACCGTCCGCACCCGCTTCTCGACGCCGACCATCGGCCGCGAGGAGCTGGTCGGGGCCATCGGCACCGCCACCACGGCCATCGATCCCGAGGGCACGGTCGAGGTCCGCGGGGCGCCGTGGCGGGCCCGGACCTTCCCCAAGCCCATCGCCGCCGGGGACCGTATCGAGGTGGTGGCCATCGAGGGCCTGGTGCTCGAGGTGATCCCCGAGGGCACCGAGTTCGCCCCGCTGCGGTCTGACAAGGGTCAAAGCCGCAGGTCAGAGGGCTAAGGGCTGGCGCGCTCGCGAAAGTTGCCTCTTGTTCGGCAATGCTCCGGCAGATACGTTTCGGCTCGTTGGCGGTCGGACGCGGGTTGCAGGAGAGGGCCAATCGATGAGCATGATGCAAAAGGTCGAGGACTGGCAGGTGAAGGCAGCATGCCGGGGCCCCCAGGGCACGGCCGTGTTCTTCCCGCCCAGCAGCTTCGAGCGCAAGGACGAGAAGGAAGCCCGCGAGAGCAGGGCCAAGGCCATCTGCAGTGGCTGCCTGGTCCGCAAGGCGTGCCTGGAGCACGCCATCGCCATAAAGGAGCTGCACGGCATCTGGGGCGGCACCAACGAGGTCGAGCGCAAGGTGCTGCTCGCCCAGCGGAGCGGCTAGCCCGAACCGGCGCACGGGGGGGGCAGGGCCGCCGGACGAGCTGGCGGTCGGTGCCCGAGGCAGGTAGCGGGCCCCGGGTAGCCTCGACCGGATGTCCGCCACCGACCGTGGTCGTGCCGACCACCTGGTCTGGAAGCGGGCGACGGTCGACGGCCGTCAGGCGCTCTACGGCGTGGCCGGCGAAGGACTGCCCGTGCTGTTCCTGCACGGCTGGGCCCTCGGCCAGCACTCCTACAAGCGGGCCCTGAAGCGGCTGGTGGCCCTCGGCTGCCGGGTCTACGCCCCCGCCCTGCCTGGCTTTGGCGGCACGGCCGACCTTCCGGGCCACAAGCTGGCCTTCGAGGGCTACGCCGACTGGGTCGAGGAGTTCTGCGAGGTCGTCAAGATCGACGAGCCCGTGTTCCTGGTGGGCCACTCCTTCGGGGGCGGCTGCGCCATCCAGTTCGCCCACGACCACCCGCAGCGCGTGCGCTACCTGGTGCTGATCAACTCCCTCGGGGGCTCGACGTGGCGGGGGGAGGGGGCCAGCCAGCGCACCCTGGCCCAGCGGCCGCTCTGGGACTGGGGCCTACGCTTCCGGGCCGAGCTCTTCCCGCTGTTCGAGGTCAGCCGCATCCTGCCCTTCGTCCTCGAGGACCTGGTGCCGAACGCGGTGCGCAACCCGCTGGCGCTCTGGCGAGTGGGGCAGGTGGCCCGCAAGGCCGACCTGCGCCCCCAGCTCGAGGAGCTGAAGCGGCGGCGCACGCCGGTCGTCCTCCTGTGGAGCGACCAGGACAAGGTGCTGCCCAAGCACAGCTTCGACGCCCTGTGCGCGGCCATCGGCCAGAGCGGCGAGGTGGTCGACGGCTCCCACTCCTGGCTGCTGGCCGACCCTGACGCCTTCGGCGAGGTGATGACCAACGTGCTCCACGTGGCCCGGGTCGCCCGCGAGCACGGGGATGCCGAGGAGGTCGTCCCCGACGAGCCGCCGCCCGAGCCCACCGCCTCGTCGCTCTGACGAGATCCTGGCCAAGGGGCTTGACGTCGAGCAGAACGAGACCGTATCGTTCCGTTCATAACGAGACGAGACGGTTCCGTTCAGCAGGCCGTCATGAACCTTCAGGAGGCCCCATGGCCGCAGCGAGCGCAACCGACATCCCCTGGGCACCACCCGACCAGCGCGCCTACGACCGGCGGTGGAAGGTGTTGGCCGTCCTGTGCACCAGCCTCGTGGTGGTCATCGTCGGCAACACCGCCCTCAACGTCGCCATCCCCACCATCCAACGTGAGCTCGGCGCCAGCCAGACCGCCCTCCAGTGGATGGTCGACTCCTACGCCCTGGTCTTCGCCGGGCTGCTCCTCACGGCCGGCGCCATCGGCGACCGCTTCGGGCGCAAGGGCGCCCTGCAGGCCGGGCTGGCCATCTTCTTCCTCGGCTCCCTGCTGGCCGGGGTGGCCGAGTCGACCGGGGGGATCATCGCCATGCGGGCGGTGATGGGGCTGGGCGCCGCCTTCGTCATGCCCGGCACGCTCTCGATCCTGGCCAACGTCTTCCCGCCGCAGGAGCGGCCCAAGGCCATCGCCATCTGGGCCGGGCTGTCCGGCGCCGGCGCTGGCATCGGGCCCGTCGCCAGCGGCTACCTCCTCAACCACTTCTCCTACGGGTCGGTGTTCTTCGTGAACCTGCCGATCATCGCCCTCGCCCTGCTGGCCGGCCACGTCCTGCTGCCCAAGTCGAGGGACGAGGCCCACACCCGCCTCGACCCGGTGGGCGCCGGCCTGTCGATCGTCGGCCTCGTCGCCATCGTGTACGCCGTCATCGAGGCGCCCGAGCACGGCTGGGGCTCGACCCGGACGATCGGCACCGCCCTGGCCGGGCTCGCCGTCCTCGCCGCCTTCGCCTGGTGGGAGCTGCGGAGCGAGCACCCGATGCTGGACCTCCGCTTCTTCAAGAACCCCCGCTTCTCGATGGCGGCGGGTGGGGTCACGCTCATCTTCTTCACGATGTTCGGCATGTTCTTCCTCATCACGCAGTACTTCCAGCTGGTGCTCGGCTACACCCCGCTCGGCTCCGGGATCCGCGGCCTGCCGATCGTCCTCGCCATCATGCTCACCGCCCCCAACTCGGCCCGGGTGGCCGCCCGGTTCGGGCCGAAGCTGGCGGTGGCCGCCGGGCTCGGCCTCGTGGCGATGGGCGTGCTGCTGCTGGTCGGCACCAGGGTCGACAGCCCCTACCTCTACATCGCCTTCTCGATGGTCATCCTGGCCGGCGGCATGGGCCTGGCCATGGCTCCCCTGACCTCGTCGATCATGGGCTCGATCCCGCTCGGCAAGGCCGGCGTCGGCTCGGCGGTGAACGACACCACGAGGGAGCTGGGCGGGGCGCTCGGCGTCGCCGTCCTCGGCTCGCTCCTCCAGTCGAGCTACAGCGGCAGGATCGCCAACCTGACGGCCGTGCCCGAAGGGGCGCGTGACGCAGCGCAGACCAGCCTCGGCGCAGCCCTCAAGGCGGCGGAGGGCCTGGCCCAGGAGAACCCGGCCGCCGCCCGGCTGCTGGCCGACGGGGCCAAGCAGGCGTACGTCTCGGGGATGCACTTGGCCCTGCTCGTGGCCGGCGCCGTGGCGTTGCTCGCCGTCGGCCTGGTGCTGCGCTACCTGCCCGGCAAGGACGAGGTCGCCAGCGCGGTCATGGCCGGCGCCCCCGACCACCGGCCGCTGGAGGCCGAGACCGCATGACGCCCTCGCTCACCACCTCCCCGCGGGTCGAACGCTCGAAGGCGGCCATCCTCGAGGCCACCCTCACGCTGCTCGCCGAGGAGGGGGTGGGTGGGCTCACCGTCGACGCCGTGGCCGCTCGGGCCGGGGTGGGCAAGGCCACGGTCTACCGGCACTGGGCCTCCCGGGCCGAGCTCATCGTCGACGCCATCTCCTCGTTGGTCGTCGACGACGAGGCCAATGACCGAGGCAGCCTGCGCGAGGACCTGAAGGCGGCCTACGAGCGCATCGGCCAGGTGTGCTCGACCGGGATCCTGGCCCAGGTGATGCCCACCCTGGCCGAGGCGGCCGGGCGTGACCCCGAGCTGGCCGGCGTGCACAAGGACTTCGTGGCCCGCCGCCGCCGCCACCTGGTGGCGGCCATCGAGCGGGCCGCCGAGCGGGGCGAGCTGCGCCCGGGCCTCGACCCCTCGATCGCCGCCGACCTGGTGGCCGGCCCGATGTTCTACAAGAAGCTCGTCCACCACGAGTGCCCCGACGGCGCCTACGCCGCCGCGCTCCTCGGGCTGGTCATGGCGGCGATCACCGTCGAGGGATGAGCGGACCTCGCTCCTAGACCGGCAGCCGCGGGCCGGCGACGCGGAGGTCGCCCCGGCGGCGGGTGGTGCCGTGGGCGTCAAGCAGCGACGCGAGGGGCACGGCCCACTTCCGGGTGGTGCCCCACACCTCGCGCAGCTGGGACAGCGTGACCCCTTCGGGCTGCTCGACCAGCAGGCGGGCCACGCCCTCGCCCGCCTGCTCGATCGCCTCGGCCGCGAACCACACGCCGTCGCGCTCGACCACCAGCCCTCGACGGGCCAGCTCGCGCAGCTCGGTGCGGTCCACGCCGTCGGGCGGGGGAGGGGCGAAGAGCTTGGCCCGCACCGCAGCCAGCCACGGGTGGGCCTCAAGCCGGTCGGGAGCGGCGGCGGCGAGGCGCCAGCGACCTTCAACCAGGGCGACACCGTCCACCAGGCCGGCGTCGGCCACCAGGCGTTGCTTCTTGTCGAGAGCGGCGGCGTCAAGCCCGAGCGGCCCGGCCGCTTCGACCGCCTCGGCCACCGCGCCGACGGTGGCAGCCAGGGCCTCGGGGGACGCCACCCAGCGGCCGACGGTCGGGACCGTCGGCTCGCCGGTGAGGCGCTCGAGCATCTCGGCGGTGACCCAGCCCCGCTCGCTCACGACCCGGGCCACGGAGCGGTCGGGCCGAGCCTTTGACACCCGCAGCACCGGGTCGACGTCGAGCACCTCGCCGCCGCCGACGGTCTCGCCCCGGCCGTGCTCGCGCACCACGAAGCGGTCGCCCGGCTGCAGGGGCAGCGCCGTCGGGAGGTGGAGGCGGATCAGCCCGGACGCACCGGGGGCGAGCCGGTCGGGACCCAGCACCCGGAGACGGCACGGCACCGCCGCGGTGCCGAGGTGGAGGACGAAGGCGCCGCGGCGGGAGACGTCGTGGTCGAGGGCGCCCAGCACGCCGATGGAGCCGTCGAAGCGGCTGGTGGCCACCCAACGGCCGGGATGGACGAGGGCCTCGCCGCGGCGCACCTCCTGGTGGCTGACGCCGACCAGGTTCACGGCGACCCGGTGGCCCGGCCCGACGCGCTCGATGGCCGAGCCGTGGGTCTGCAGCGCCCGGACCCGGGCCCGCTTGCCGGAGGGCCGCAGCTCCACCTCGTCGCCCACCGCCAGCGACCCACCGGCCAGGGTGCCGGTGATGACCGTGCCCGACCCGCGCGCCGCGAAGGACCGGTCGACCCAGAGCCGGGCCCGTCCCCGGTCGACGGGCTCGGGGATCTCGGCCAGTAGCGAGGCCAACGCGGCCCGCAGGTCGTCGAGGCCGATGCCGGCCAGCGCGTCGACGGCCACCACCGGAGCGCCAGCGAGAGGGGAGCCGGCGAGCCGCTCCTCGACCTCCCAGCGGGCCAGCTGCTGCTCGTCCTCATCGACCAGGCCGACCTTGGTGAGGGCCACGATGCCCCGCTCGACGCCCAGCAGCTCAAGGATGCGCAGGTGCTCCTCGGTCTGCGGCTTCCACCCCTCGGTGGCGGCCACGACGAAGAGGCAGGCGTCGACGGCGCCGACCCCAGCCAGCATGTTCGGCAGGAAGCGCACGTGCCCCGGCACGTCCACCAGCTCGAGCCGCACCGGCCCGAGGTCGGTGGCGGCGAAGCCCAGGTCGATGGTGAGCCCCCTCGCCTTCTCCTCGGCCCAGCGGTCCGGGTCGGTGCCGGTGAGCGCCAGCACGAGCGTCGACTTGCCGTGGTCGACGTGACCGGCGGTGGCGACGACGGGCATCGGCCCCAGCATGGCCCGGGGTGCTCTCCTAGCCCCCAACCCTCGTAGCATCGCCGGCATGCGGGTGGTGTTCCTGGAAGCCCCGGAGCAGCTCCTCGCCGAGCGTCGCCGCCTCGGCCTCGACGGTCGCGACGAGATGTGGGAGGGCGAGCTGCACATGGTTCCGCCGCCAGAGTTCCGCCATCAGCGCCGGGAGAGCCGTCTGCTGCGCGCCCTCGGGCCCGTGGCCGACGAGGCTGGGCTCGAGGTCGTCCCCGAGACGGGGCTCTACGCGGCCGACGACTCGTGGCGCGTGCCGGACCTCGTGGTGGTCCGTCCCGAGCAGGTCTCCCGAAAGGGGGTCGAGGGCGGAGCGGTCCTCGCCGTGGAGATCCGTTCCCCAGGAGACGAGACGGCGGCCAAGATCGGCTTCTACGCAGGGTTCGGCGTCGAGGAGCTGCTCATCGTCGACCGCGACACCGCCGCGGTCCGGCTCCTCCGACTCGTGGACGGATCCCTCGAGCCGGTCGACGCCGACCAGGCGGGGTGGCTCATCTGCTCGCTCGGCGTCGCCTTCCGCCAGGGAGGCGACGACGTGCTCGAGGTCCGCCTCCCCGACGGGCTCACCGCCCGCTGCTGACGCAGGCGAGGTGCCAAAGCGACCAGCTCAGGAGCTGGCGATGGCCGACTTCAACAGGTCGTCGTCGGCGGGATCGACGGTGCGAAGGTCACAGATCGTGCGGCCGGCCTCGACTCGGGCCATGACCGGAGGGTCGTGGCGGCGGAGGCCCGTCGCGACATCGCCGTCGAGGGCCACCCCGGCGCTCGGGATCTCCTGGCCCGGCACGCTGCCGCCGCCGGGCACGGAGATCGTCTCGACCACCTGGCCGACCCCGAGGGCGGCGGCCCGGAGGCGGAGCTCCTGGACCGGCGTCAGGGCCATGCGCCAGAACGGCACCGTGCTGGCCACGTCGCGGCGGAGGTGGGCGAGCAGCACCTCGGACAGCGCCTGCAGCACCAGGCCGCCGGGTCGGAGGGCGCGAGCCAGGGGATGGGCGGCGCAGGCGGACACGAGGTCGGCCCGCCCGGCGATGACGCCACCCTGTGGCCCTCCCAGCAGCTTGTCGCACGAGAACGTGACGAGGGCGGCGCCGTCCTCGAGCACCTGGCGGGCGGCCGGCTCGCCGGCCAGCCACGGCGGCGGGGGCCCGGGCAGCCACGGGCAGGCGGCGTCGAGGAGGCCCGAGCCGATGTCGGCCACGACCGGACGGCCGAGTGCGGCGAGCTCGGCGATCGTCGGCTGCTCGGTGAACCCCACGATCCGGTAGTTCGAGGCGTGCACGTGCAGCACGGTGCCGGGGTCGGCGGCGGCGTGGTCACGGGCGCGGGTGCGATTGGTGGTGCCCACCTCGACGAGCTGGCAGCCGGACTGCGCCACCACCTCGGGCACCCGGAAGCCGCCACCGATCTCGACCAGCTGCCCACGGCCCACGCTCACCCGCTGGCCGGCGGCGCTTGCGGCCAGGGCCAGGAGGATGGCGCCAGCGCCGTTGCCGACCACCAAGGCGGCCTCGGCGCCGGTCAGGCGGCACAGCAGGTCGGCGGGCCGGCCCGACCCTTGGCGGCTGCCACGCCGGCCGCTGCCGACGTCGATCTCGAGGTTCTGGTACCGGGTCGGGCCGCCCGGTGCCGGCGGCAGCGGCGCCCGCCCGAGGTTGGTGTGCAGCAGGACGCCGGTGGCGTTCACCACCGGCCCGAGCAGGGCGGCAGCCAGCTCGGCCGCCCTCGTCAGCGCCGCATCCCAGTCGCCGGCGGCGATCGCCTCGCGAGCCACCTCGACACAGAGCGCATGCGGCAGCCCCGACGACTCCAGGCTCCGCGCCACCCGGTCGACCGACGGCGGGCGCCCCTCCACCCCGCCGAGCGTAGAACTCCCGCCGCCGATGCAGCGGCGGGAGACACAGGGGCCGCCGATGCATCGGCGGGAAGCAGAGTCGGGAAATACAGTCCGGGGTGTGGCTGACTTCGTACCCGGGCTCGAGGGTGTGGTGGCGTTCGAGACCGAGATCGCCGAGCCCGATCGGGACGGTGGCTGCCTGCGCTACCGGGGCGTCGACATCGAGGACCTGGTCGGCACGGTCGACTACGGGCGGGTGTGGGGCCTGCTGGTGGACGGCACGCTGGAGCCCGGCCTCCCCCCGGCCGAGCCGTTCCCGGTGCCCGTCCACTCAGGCGACATCCGCGTCGACGTCCAGTCCGCCCTGGCCATGCTCGCCCCGTTCTGGGGCCTGGGCCAGCTGCTCGACATCTCCGACGAGCAGGCCCGCGACGACCTGGCCCGCTGCTCGGTGGTGGCGCTGTCGTTCGTGGCCCAGGCCGCCCGGGGTCTCGGCCTGCCCGCCGTGCCGCAGAAGGAGGTCGACCGGGGCCGGTCGATCACCGACCGGTTCATGATCCGGTGGCGGGGGGAACCCGACCCCCGGCACGTCGAGGCGGTCGACGCCTACTGGGTGTCGGCGGCCGAGCACGGGCTCAACGCCTCGACCTTCGCTGCGCGGGTGATCGCCTCGACCGGCGCCGACGTCGCCGCGTCGCTGTCCGGCGCCGTGGGTGCCCTGTCGGGTCCGCTGCACGGCGGTGCGCCCTCCCGGGTGCTCGACATGCTCGGGGCGGTCGAGGCCGACGGCGACGCCACCCGCTGGGTGAAGGCGGCCCTCGACCGGGGGGACCGGCTGATGGGGTTCGGCCACCGGGTGTACCGGGCCGAGGACCCCCGCGCCCGCGTGCTGCGGCGGACGGCCCAGCGGCTCGGGGCACCCCGCTTCGAGGTCGCCGAGGCCCTCGAGGCCGCCGCGCTGGCCGAGCTGCGGGCCCGCAAGCCCGACCGGGTGCTGGCCACCAACGTCGAGTTCTGGTCGGCGGTGGTTCTCGACCTGGCCCAGGTGCCGCCGCACATGTTCACGTCGCTGTTCACGTGTGCCCGGACCGCGGGCTGGAGCGCCCACATCATGGAGCAGAAGCGGACCGGGCGCCTCGTCCGCCCGAGCGCCCGGTACGTAGGCCCGGGCCCCCGGCCGGTGCCCGCCTGAGGGAGCGCCCCGGCGCGTGGGAGACTCCGCCCATGTGGGCATGGGCCAGACAGGTGGGGCGAGCCCTCGTGCTCTTCGTGTTCTGCACCACGGTGGTCCCGGTCGTCGTCGCCGTGGTGGTGTTCGCCACCCTGCTGTTCGTCCCCCTCCCGGCCACGCTGCCCGAGGCTCGTCCGCTCGAGTCGAGCCGAGCCAGCCGGGTGCTCGACGCCCAGGGCAACGAGATCGCCGTCTTCAAGGCGTTCGAGCAGAACGTCCCGGTGCAGCCGCAGGACATCCCGCTGGTCCTGAAGCAGGCAGTGGTGGCGGCCGAGGACGCCCGCTTCTACTCCCACAGCGGCGTCGACATCCGTGGGTCGACCCGCGCCCTCGTCCGTGACCTCCAGGGCGGGGAGACGCTGCAGGGGGGCTCCACCATCACCCAGCAGTACGTGAAGCTCACCTACACCGGCAAGGACCGCACGCTCGCCCGAAAGGTGAAGGAGGCGGTGGTGGCCAGCCGCCTCGACCGCAAGGTCGACAAGGACGAGATCCTGTTCCGCTACCTGTCCACCATCTCGCTCGGCGAGGGGACCTTTGGGGTCGGCGCCGCCTCCGAGACCTACTTCCGCAAGTCGGTCAGCGCCCTCTCGCCCAGCGAGGCGGCGACGCTGGCGGGCGTCATCCCCGCCCCCTCGTTCTACTCGCCACGCGATCACGCCGACCGGGCCGAGCAGAAGCGGGTCATCGTCCTCGACAAGATGCTGAAGGAGGGCTATCTCACCCCCGAGGACCACGCCAACGCCCTGCGGGCCAAGCTCGTCCTCTCCGACAAGGCAGCCAACCCCAAGCTGGCCACGGTCATCTACCCGCCGGAGCAGCCCCAGGCCCGCTACCCCTACTTCGTCGACTACGTCCGGCGCTTCCTCATCAACAAGTACGGCGAGGACCTCGTGTTCCGTGGCGGGCTCACCATCCAGACCACCATCGAGCCTGACCTCCAGGCCAAGGCCGAGGGCCAGGTGGCCGACGCCCTGGCCGGCACCAAGCCCCACAGGGAGCCGAAGGAGAACGGCGATCCGAACCTGCTGAACATGACGCTGGTGTCGGTCGAGCCGGCGACGGGGCGGGTGAAGGCGCTGGTCGGCGGCCGCGACCCCAACGACAAGTACATCGGCAAGGTGAACAGCGCCCTGGGCCGCTGCTTCAAGCCCCCGGCGGCCGACATGAAGTTCGTCGAGGTGCCGGCCAGCTGCTGGAACGACGAGCAGCCGGTGGAGGGTGGTGGCTCGGGCCGCCAGCCCGGGTCGACGTTCAAGGCCTTCACGCTGGCGGCCGCGCTCCGAAAGGGCTACTCGCCGGAGAAGGCCTACTCCTCGGCGGCGCCGTTCCGCATCCCTGGGTGCAACGGCGACAAGTGCACGATCAACAACGCCGGCGACGGCCAGTCGAGCGGCGGCAGCATGTCCATCGCCTCGGCCACGGCCGCCTCGGTCAACGTGGTCTTCGCCAGGATCGCCCAGGACGTGGGCAACAAGGCCATCGGCCAGACGGCCGCCGACCTCGGGATGAGCCAGGTGTGGGAGAGCACCAAGGCCCACGGGGCCAGCTACACGCTCGGCGCCATTGAGGTGTCCAGCCTCGAGATGGCCGCGGCCTTCGGCGTCTTCGCCAACCGAGGCCTGCGGGTGCCGGCCACGCCGATCCTCAAGATCGTCGATCCTGCGGGGACGGTGGTCGAGGACAACCTCCAGCCCAAGGGCCAGCGGGTGCTCGAGGAGGGCGTGGCCGACACGATCAACTCGGTGCTGCGTGGTCCGCTGGAGTCGGGCACCGCCCGGGGCAAGGGGATCGGCCGGGCGGCGGCGGGCAAGACCGGTTCCACCAACGACAACAGGGATGCCTGGTTCGTCGGGTACACGCCGAACCTTTCGACGGCGGTGAGCATGGGCTACGACGAGCCGAAGCCGCTGCTCGGCATCAAGGGCGTCAGCACCGTGTTCGGCGGCACCATCCCGGCGGCGACCTGGCAGGGCTTCATGCAGAAGGCGCTCGAGGGCGTGCCGCCCACCGACTTCAACGCCCCGCTCCCGGTCAGCAACGTCGAGGACGACGCCCAGCGCGCGCTGCGCGGCGGGCTCGACGCCGGCGACAAGCGGGAGATCATCGAGACCGGCCCCGGAGGACCGTACGGGCCGGCCGTCGGACCCTCCCGGCCCGCACAGCCGGCCCGCACCTTGCCTCCCGCCCCGACCACCTCCTTCGTGCCGCCGTCGACCACCACGACGATCCGACGACCGGGCGGCGGGCTGTTCCCTTAAGCCTTGGCGCCGGCGCTGGCCCCGCCCGGATCGCTGTTCGGGCACTTCAGCACCTTGTCGCAGGCCGACCGGCCCGGGATGGCGAACCACACACCGTCGCTCTGGTAGCCGAGGGGGGCGTAAGCCCGGCTGGCGATGCCGAGGACCTTGCCCTCGCTGTTGACCAGCGGGCCGCCCTGGAAGCCCTGGCCCACGGCGGCGTCGTGCATGATCCCGGCCGCCGAGATGTCGGAGACGAAGCCCTGGGTGACCGAGGGACCCGACCCGCCGAGGCCGCTGATGGCGAAGACCCGCTCACCCAGCTTGAGCGGGGGCGACGTCGGGGCGAAGGCGACCTTGGGCAGGCTGCCACGGTCGATGATCAGCAGGGCCAGGTCCTTGTCCTCCTGCCAGGTCCAGAGGGTGGCCTTCACCGTGGGCCCGGTGACCTGGCGGACGTTGATCGCCGGGCCGGGGGCGCGGGTGGCCGCCTTCACCGTGCTGAAGGAGGCGAGCAGGAAGGACTGCCGGGTGTCGCTGGCCACCACGAAGGCGGACCCCACCGAGGCCACGCCGGCCTCGTCCTGGGTCTGCACGAAGAAGGTGGACGGACCGAGGGCCTTCTGGAGCCCGGCGAGGGTGTCGCCGCTGGCGGCGAGGCGCTTCAGCGGCTCGAGCTCGGTCTGGATGAGCGCCCTCGCGTTGGTGCCGTCGGCTTCGATCGTCTTCTTGGCGTTGTCGAACTGCTCGCCGAACTGGGCGGCGAAGTCCTTGTTGAACTGAGCGTCCTCGTCCAGCCGGTTCTGGTAGTAGGCGTAGAGGGCCACGCCCGAGAAGGCGCTGCCCACCGCAAACGCGAGGATGATCACCGAGATGCCCAGCACCGTCTTCGGCACCAGGCGCTCCCGCCACTCAGGGCTGTCCTTCTTCCACTGCGACGACTTGGCCCGCCGCGTCTCGAGCCAGGTGGCCTGGGGCGCCTCCTCGACGTAGCCGGCCCGGTCCACCGGATCGGCGGGGAACTCCTCGTCGGGTGCCACCGTCTGCTCCGGGCCCTCGACGCCCCACGCTCGCCTGGCTCTCGGACCTCTCGGACCTCTCGGGCCCTCGGGTGCCTCCGGCCCGGCTACGTCGGGGTACGCCATCGGCAGACAACGCTAGCCCTCTCGCCCCCGTAGCCTCGGATCGCATGGGATGGGTGGCGCTGGCGTTCCTGGTTGTTCCCTTCGTCGAGCTGTTCGTGCTCATCCAGGTCGGGCAGGTGGTCGGTGTGTGGTGGACGATCCTGACCGTGCTGGCCGTCTCGATCCTGGGGTCGTGGCTCGTCAAGCGCGAGGGGTGGGCCGCGTGGCGCCGCCTCACCACGCGCGTACAGGGTGGCGAGGTCCCGGGCGACGAGCTGGTGGACGGGGCCCTCATCCTGTTCGCCGGAGCCCTGCTCCTGACCCCCGGCTTCCTCAGCGACATCGCCGGCCTCCTGCTGCTCCTCCCGCCTTCGCGTGCCGTGGTGCGCCGGGTGGCCCTGAAGCGCCTCGTGCAGAAGGCGGCCTTCGTCCGCCACGGAGGCGCCGGAGGGCCCCAAGGGCCCAGAGGGCCGAGCAGCCCCGGCGTGATCGACGTCTGACCCCATGGAGGTGCGCGACGCGGCGACCGTGATGCTCGTGCGCGACACGTCGTCCGGCGGGATCGAGGTGCTGCTGCTGCAGCGCAGCCTGCGCAGCGCCTTCGTCGGCGGTGTCCACGTCTTCCCCGGCGGCGCCGTCGACCCCGATGACCGGCGCCCCGGCTGGAGTCGGCTGTGCGTCGGCCGCTCCGACGCCGAGTGCAGCGCCAGCCTGGGCCTGGACCGCGGTGGGCTGGCCTTCTGGGTGGCGGCGGTGCGCGAGTGCTTCGAGGAGGCGGGGCTGCTCCTCGCCCGACGCCGTGCCGACGAGCACATGGTGTCCCTCCTCGATCCGCCCGTCGTCGACCGCTTCGCCGCCCACCGTGCCGCGGTGAACGGCGGCCGCCCCTTCGCCGACGTGCTGGTCGAGGAGGGCCTGGTCCTCGACACCGGCCGGCTGCACCAGGTCAGCCACTGGATCACCCCGGAGGGGGCATCGCGCCGCTACGACACCCGCTTCTTCGTCGCCGCCGCCCCGGGCGGCCAGGTGTCGCGGCACGATGACCGGGAGACGATCGCCAGCACCTGGGTGGAGCCGATCGAGGCGCTCGCCCGCCACCGCCGTGGCGCGCTCCAGCTCATCCTTCCGACGATCCGCAACCTCGAGCACCTGGCGTCGTTCGCCACGGTGGACCAGGTGCTGGCGGCGGCGCAGGCCGTCCGACAGGTGCCCACCATCTGTCCCCGCATCGTGCGGAACGGCACCGGGATGCAGATCGTCCTCCCGGGTGAGGCCGGCTACGACGAGGCCGGTCTGGCATGAGCCCCGGGCCGCAGGTCGGCGTGGCCGTCGGCCTCTCACCCCTCGTGCGCCGGGTGCGGGCGCCAAACGCCTCCCCGATGACCGGCCCGGGAACGAACACCTACGTCGTCGGGGCCTCGGCGCCGTACACCGTGGTCGATCCGGGCCCGGACGACGACGCCCACCTCCGAGCCGTGCTGGCTGCGGCCCCGTCGATCGGCGCCGTCGCCGTGACGCACACCCACCGCGACCACTCGCCGGGGGCGGCGACCCTGGCGGCGATCACCGGTGCGCCGGTGGTCGGATTCGGCCCCATGCTGCGGCCGGGGATCGAGGGCCACGACGACACCTTCCGGGCCGACCGGACCCTCGCTGACGGCGACGTGGTCGAGGGGGCCGACCACCGGCTCGTCGCCCTTCACACCCCCGGCCACGCCAGCAACCACCTCTGCTACCTCCTCGAGGCCGGCGGTGAGCGGGTGCTGTTCACCGGCGATCACGTCATGGAGGGCTCCACCGTCGTCATCGCCCCGCTCGACGGGGACATGGTCGAGTACCTCGCCCAGCTCCGGCGCGTCCAGGCGCTCGGCGTCGACCGCCTGCACCCGGGCCATGGCGAGCCGATCGACGACCCCACCGCCTACGTGCAGGGCTACCTCGACCACCGGGCCTCCCGCACCGCCACGATCCTCGCCGCCCTGGCGGCCGCCGGTCCTGCCGGGGCCACCTGCGCCGAGCTGGTCGAGCAGGCCTACATCGACGTCGCCCCCTCCCTCCACCCGATCGCCCTCCACTCCACGTGGGCCACCCTCCGGGCGGCGCCGACCGCCACCTCCCAAACCCCCGACACCGTCGACGCCCGCTGGTGCATGAAAGCCCCGACCGAGGAGGCCGGCGACCTGCCCTGCTGGCAGGGCGACGTCTGCGAAGCCTGCGGCGCCATCGGTACCCACCACTGCTCCGCCGGATAGCCGTTCGCCGCGTAGATGCTCCGCCCCCGGGGAGAGCTCGAGGCGGTGGAGCTTGGCGGAACCCCCCCGTCAGGCGGCGACCAGGGCAGCTTGCTGCCCCCGTCGCAACAAGGACCCAGCCGGCCGAAGCCGCCCGAAGAGGATGGGGGTCCGGGGGAGGCGCTCGCGCCTGCCCCCGGGGCTACACCGCGGAGCTCCAGGCCTTCGCCTCGACGACGAAGGTGCGCTGGCCGACGGCGACGCGGGTGCCTGCAGCCAGCAGGCTCGGGTGGCCGGGGGCAGCCGGGACCCACTGCTGGGTGCCCGCAGCGAGCACGTAGGTGGGGGCTCGGGGCACCAGCACCGTGTCCCAGCCGACGAGGCGGACCTCGGCGTGGACGGGCGCCACCTGGCCGGTCGGGTCCGGGACCACGACCGGCCGCACGGTGGGGCCCACGGCAGGATCGTGCTGCGGGGCGCTGCCGACCAGGTGATCGGCGTCGAGCCCGAAGGCGGTGCCGTCGTCGAGGACGAGCGTGCCGAGCGATGGGCGGATGCCGTCCTGGAGGATGCGGGTGACCTGGCCCATGCTGATGCCGCAGCTTTCACAGAACAGAGCGATCGGGTTGTTGAAGTGCCCTCGGCTGCACACGACGCCCTTCACGGTCACGCCGCTCGCCCGGGCGGCGGCGGCGTCGCCGCCCCGACCGCCGATGGGCAGGGGCTCGCGGCGGACCGGCGGGCTGCTCAGGTCGACCAGCTCGAACGACGTCGGTGGCCCCGACGGAGCCGGGGATCCGGCAGGAACCGCAGCGGGGGAGGCCGCAGCGGCGGCGGGCGCCGAAGGCACGGGGGTCGGCATCGTCGGCGACGAGGAGGCGGGGGTCGGCATCACCGACGACGGGAAGGCGGGGGTCGGCATCGCCGGCGACGAGGCCACAGGGGTCGGCATCGCCGGCGACGGGGCTGTCGGACCGCTCGACGCTGGACTCGACGCCATCACCGCGGCCTCGCGGCTGGCCAAGGCCACGGCGGCGCCGCCACCGGGCGTCGACCCGCTCCGCAGGTCGAGCACGCTGCCGGGCGTGGGCACCCGAAGGATATCGCCGCCCCGGCCGGCGGCCAGCGCCGTCGTCCAGGCCAGGTCTCGGTCGACCCAGCCGCCGTCGATGTCGACGCCGTCGGCCAGGACGCGGCCCCAGCCGTGGACGACCACCTTCAAGCCGTCCGCCGACGGAGCGACGAGCACCATGGCCGGCACGGCGTGCGGGTCGCTGCGCAGCACCTCGGCCAGCTGGCCGCCGACCGGTCCGACGTCGACGCCGTCGGCCAGGCCCCGAGCCAGGTCGAGAACCCGGCCCGTCACCGCCCTTCCCCCCGCCTCACCCTCCTCGAGCCAGACGAGGACGTCGCCGAACCGGGCCACGATCCCCGGCCCGGGCAGCACCTGGACCGACACCATGCTCATAGAAGATCCTCGATGAGCTCGGCGACGGCCAGTGCGGTCGCAGGACGGTCGTCGGGGTCGATGGCGAGGCAGCCCAGAACGATGGTGGCCACGCCAGGCTCCACGCCCTCGGCCACCTCGGGCCGTGCCGACAGCAGCCGTCGCACTGCGCCGAGCAGGTTGCCGGCCGGGAGCTCGTCGCCGTACGCGCTGCGCCCCGTGACGGCCCGGTGCAGGGTCACCCCGAGCGACCAGATGTCGGAGGACCGCCCGGCGAGCTCGCCGCGGATGATGGCGGGGTCGGTGTACTCGACCGAGGCCACCGGCGTCATGCTCGTCACGGTCATGCCCGGGTTGATGAAGCGGGCGAGCTCGAGGTCGGCCAGCTTGCCCCCCTCGTCGTGCAGGACGATCTTGGCCGGCGAGATCGCCCGGTGGGCGATGCCCTCCTCGTGCAGCGCGTGAGCGCCCCGGGCGGCGTCGGCGACGACCTTGAGGACCCCGTCGCGCTCGAGCTCTCCGGGCTGGCCTCTGCCTTCAGAGCCGGCGGGCTGGCCTCTGCCTTCAGAGCCGGCGGGCTCGGCCAGCGTGCCCCGCCCCAGGTGCTCGACGGCGTAGAAGAAGCGGCCGTCCTCGTTTCCGGCGTCGAGCAGCCGGACCAGGTAGGGCGAGTCGACGGCGGCGAAGAGCTGCAGCTCCTGGGTGACCCGCCGCAAGCGCTCAGGCTCGAGGGCCACGTCGAGCACCTTCAGCACCACCGGACCTGGGATGCCGAGCCTGGCCGGCGGCTCGGCCAGGTAGAAGGTGCCCTCGTCCCCCGAGCCGGAGGAGCGCAGGTCGGTGTAGTCGGCGATCCCCTCCATGTTCAGCCCTTCCTAGTGCGCGTCAGCCGCGGCCGCGTCCGGGGGGCGGCCAGCCCGGCGGGCCCGGCTCGTGGGACGAGTCGGTCAACCGGCTCGTCGAGGCCGATGCGGTCACCGTCCTCGCCGGAGCGGACGGCCTCGAGCGGGACCCGACATGCGATGCCTGCTCCATGGAGCAGATCATCGGTCAGACACTGGTGTTGAGCGTCTCATCCGTGAGGACTCCGGGTGCCCATCCCGCCCGCCTGGTGCTCATGCGCAGGAGTACCGGAGGATCGAGCGGCTGCGACGGGTACGTTCCACTGCCGTGCACGACCTCGTGATCGTCGGCGGTGGACGAATGGGCGAGGCCCTCCTCGGGGGCCTTCTGGCTGGTGGCCGGCCGGCTGCGGGACTGGCTGTCGTCGAGCCCGTGGGCAGCCGCCGCCTGGTCCTCGAAAGTCGGTTCCCGGGCGTCTCGGTCTCCGAGCGGGCGGTCCCGGGCGATGGGGTGGTCCTAGCCGTCAAGCCTGCGGCCGTCGCCCCTGCGGCCCGAGCTGCCGGCGGAGCCGGTTGCCGCCGGGTCCTGTCGATCGCCGCCGGCGTCACCATCGCCGCCCTGGAGGCCGCTCTCCCCGAGGCGACGCCGGTGATCCGGGCCATGCCCAACACGCCCTCGCTGATCGGCGCCGGCGCAGCCGCCGTGGCCGCCGGGTCGTCGGCCGCCGAGGTGGACATGGCCTGGGCCGAGGACGTCCTCGGGGCGGTCGGAGTGGTCGTGCGGGTGCCCGAGGGGCTGCTCGACGCCGTCACCGGCCTCTCCGGCTCGGGACCGGCCTACGTCTTCCTGGTCGCCGAGGCCCTGATCGAGGCCGGGGTGCTGGTCGGGCTGCCGCGCGACGTGGCGTCCACGCTGGCCATCCAGACCCTGCTCGGCTCCGCCCGCCTCCTGGCCGAGGGCGGCGAGGGGCCCGAGGCCCTGCGGGCCGCCGTCACCTCGCCCGGGGGCACCACCGCAGCCGGCCTGGCCGCCCTCGAGGACCGGGCCGTGCGGGCCGCGTTCCTCGCTGCGGTCACCGCGGCCACCGCCCGCAGCCGGGATCTGGGCGCCTCCTGACCGGGGGTTCCCCAGCACCCACTTCCCCCCCACCGCCCCCGCCCCATACCATGCGGGGCTGCGGAGAGGGGTGATACCTACATGACCACCAACAACGAGGCACGGTTCGTCACCGTGGCCGAGGTCGCCGATCGGCTTCGGGTGTCGACGATGACCGTGTACCGGCTGATCCAGGCCGGTGACCTGCCTGCGGCGCGCATCGGCAAGAGCTACCGCCTGCGCGAGGAGGACGTCGACCGCTTCCTCCAGGACCGCTTCCACCAGGCGGGCTAGGCCCGCAGACGCTCACTCGCTCACTCGCTCACTCGCTCGCTGCGCTCGCTCCGTTCGGTCGGTCCTTCGGGACGGCCTTCGGCCGGCTGCAAGCTTGTAACGGCGGGCGAGCAAGCTCGCCTTCTCGCCGCCTGACGAGGGGAACTCCGCAGGCTCCGTCCCCCTCGAGCTCCCCCTGCAACCCCTTGCGGGTCTGCCCACTTCTGGCTCCCAGAGGCGCCAGAAGTGGGCAGACTGCTTCGACCTCGCCTCGCCGATCCACGTCTGTGGTGGGTGTCCACAGGTTGTGGGGGGAGTCCACAGGGTTCTCCACAGGAAGTGGGGCTTGTGCTCCACAACCTTGGGGCAGAAGGCTCTCCGTGGGCGACAACTGCCCAAAGGGGGTGGTCCCGATGGTGGTCGGAGGGCATGAGTTGGCCAGCGAGATGAAGCGCCGACGCATCGGGCGGTCGTACCTGGTGAAGCGGTGCGATCAGTGCGGGGGGACCACCTGGCTCCCGGGCGATCCCACCACCGTCCCGGCCAGCGTCCTGGTCCTCGCGGCGATGTCCCTGTCTCGCCGGGGGTAGGTCGGGCGGGGGTTATCGTCCCGGCGAGATGGGGCAGCGCTACGACACGGTCTCGCTTCTCACCGACCTCGGGACCAACGACGAGATGGCGGGTGTCCTGCGGTCGGTGGTGCGGTCGATCGCTCCCCACGCCGTGGTCATCGACATCAGCCATGGCGTGCCGCCCCACGACGTGCGGGCCGGGAGCCTGACCCTGGTGCGGGCGGCGCAGTACCTGGCTGCCGGGGTGGTGGTCGGCGGCGTGGACCCCGGTGGCGGGACGGCCCGCAGGGCCATCGCCGTCGAGGTCGGCGGCGGCCAGAGCGTCCTGGTGGGGCCCGACAACGGACTGCTCGCCCCTGCGGTCAGCCTGTGCGGCGGCGCCGACCGGGTGGTCGAGCTGGTCAACCCCGACCACCAGCTGCCCTCGGCCGGTGGGCTCACCTTCGCCGCTCGGGACGTCCTGGTGCCGGTGGCCGCCCACCTCTGCAACGGCGTCGACCTGGCCGAGCTCGGGCCGGCCGTGGACCCGTTCTCACTGTTGCCCGGCGTCGTGCCGCTCACCCGCCTCGACGACGAGGTCCTGAAAGCCGAGGTGCTCTGGGTCGACCGCTTCGGCAACGCCCAGCTGAACGTCGATCCCGACGAGCTGCGGGCCTTCGGGTCCAGGCTCACCGTCGGCGTGGGCCAGCGCACCCGCACCGCCACCACCGCCACCTCCTTCGCCGCCCTCGGCCCGGGCGAGCTGGGCCTGCTCGTCGACAGCTACGGCCTGGTCTCCCTCGTCCTCGACCGAGCCTCCGCCGCCGAAGAGCTGGGCCTCTCCCCAGGAGCTCCCGTGGACCTCAGCGCCCCGACGTAGCCAGCGACCCGGAGGTCAGGTCATCAAGACGAGCTGGATGATGACGGCGACAAAGATCGCCAGCAGCAGCAACCCCAGCGTGATCGTCGTAGCAGGACGCATGAAAGCACCGAGGCTAGCGCCGCAACGGGCGGTGGCCTTGCCGGGGAGCTCGAGGGGGCCGAGCTTGCGGAGCCCCTTCGTCAGGCGGCGGAGAGGCG
>JBKJUI010000398.1:0-4095 GCA_046590775.1 Acidimicrobiales bacterium | reverse complement strand
GCAGCCGGCCGGGGTCGGTGGCGTCGTAGCCGTGCAAGCTTCCCGGGACGGCCTCGCTCACCGGCGAGAGGTACAGGTGGGAGATGCCGAGGTCGACCAGGTAGGGGAGGAGCGCCTCGGCCGCGGCGAAGCCGAAGGCGGGGCTCAGCTGCAGCCGGTAGGTGGCGACGAGTTCGATCAAGAGTCGTCCAGCGGCTTCAGCAGGACCACCAGCGACCGGGCCATGGCGCGGATCGGCTGTCCCGCCTTCACCTCGCGCCAGCCGCCCTCACCGGTGGGGTGCTGGGTGTCGAGCACCACGTCCCAGGTGCCGCCCAGCCGTTCGGGCACGGTGAAGTCGCGATCCTCCGCCGAGGCGTTGACCAGCACGAGAACGTGGTCGTCCTCCACGGGCTGGCCCCGGACGTCGGTGTCGAACTGCTCGCCGTTCAGGTACACCGACAGGCACTTCAGGTGGCCGTTCACCCACTCCTCGTCGCCCATCGCCTCGCCATCGGGACGGAACCACAGCAGGTCGCTGATCTCGCTGCCGTGGATGGCCCGGCCCCCGAAGAAGCTCCGGCGGGAGAAGGTGCGGTGCTCCTTGCGCAGGGCGATGACGCTGCGGGTGAAGGTGAGCAGGTGCTCGTCGAGCCCGTTCCAGTCGAGCCACGAGATCTCGTTGTCCTGGCAGTAGGCGTTGTTGTTGCCGCCCTGGCTGCGGCCCATCTCGTCGCCGCCGAGCAGCATGGGCACCCCCTGGGACAGCAGGAGGGTGGCCAGCAGGTTCCGGCGCTGGCGGGCCCGCAGGGCCAGCACGTCGGCGTCGTCGGTCGGCCCCTCGACCCCGCAGTTCCACGACCTGTTGTCGTCGCTGCCGTCCCGGCCGCCCTCGCCGTTCG
The DNA here is from genome assembly GCA_046590775.1 of Acidimicrobiales bacterium. Classification (GTDB taxonomy): domain Bacteria; phylum Actinomycetota; class Acidimicrobiia; order Acidimicrobiales; family JAUJNH01; genus JAUJNH01. The sequence goes on along the minus strand of JBKJUI010000398.1, from coordinate 3,214 downwards.
CTTCGTTGTGCTTGCTGTTGTAGGAGACGAGGTCGGCCACGGGGAACCCGTCGTGGGCCGTGATGAAGTTGACGCTGGCGAACGGCCGGCGGCCGCTGCGCTCGTACAGGTCGGACGACCCGGTGAAGCGGTACCCGAAGTCGTCGAGGGTGTGGGGCTCGCCGCGCCACAGGTCGCGGATGGAGTCGCGGTACTTGCCGTTCCACTCGGCCCACACCGGCGGGAAGTTGCCGACCTGGTAGCCGCCCTCGCCGATGTCCCAGGGCTCGGCGATCAGCTTCACCTGGTTGATCACGGGGTCCTGCTGGATGAGGTCGAAGAAGGCGGAGAGCCGGTCGACCTCATGCAGGCCGCGGGCCAGGGTGGAGGCCAGGTCGAACCGGAAGCCGTCGACGTGGCACTCGGTCACCCAGTAGCGCAGGCTGTCCATCACCAGCTGCAGGGTGTGGGGGTGGCGCATGTTCAGCGTGTTGCCGGTGCCCGTGTAGTCCATGTAGTAGCGCTGGTCGTTCGCCATCAGCCGGTAGTAGGCGGCGTTGTCGAGGCCCTTCATCGACAGGGTCGGGCCCAGGTGGTTGCCCTCGGCCGTGTGGTTGTACACGACGTCGAGGATCACCTCGAGGCCGGCCCTGTGCAGCTCCTTCACCATCCCCTTGAACTCCTGGAGCTGCTCACCCCGGGACCCCCGGTGGGCGTACTCGGCGTGGGGGGCGAAGAAGCCGATCGAGTTGTAGCCCCAGAAGTTGCGGAGGCCCTTCTCGAGGAGGTGGCTGTCGTGGACGAAGGAGTGGATCGGCAGCAGCTCGACGGCGGTGACGCCGAGAGACGTGAGGTGCTCGACGAAGGCCGGGTCGGCCAGAGCGGTGTAGGTGCCCCGCAGCTCGGGCTCGATCCCCAGGTGGCGCATGGTGGCGCCCTTGGCGTGGACCTCGTAGATGACGGTGTTGTGCCACGGGGTGTGCAGCTGGACGTCGCCCTCCCAGTCGAAGAAGGGGCTCGAGACCACGGACTTGGGCACGAACGGAGCCGAGTCGGTGGTGTCCATGCCGTCCGGGTTGCCGAACGGGTAGGAGAAGACGGCCTGGCCCCACTGGACCTCTCCGTCGAGGGCCTTGGCGTAGGGGTCGATGAGGAGCTTCGCCGGGTTGCACCGGTGCGGCCCGCCGAAGGGACCGTGCGCCCGGAAGCCGTACCTCGCCCCCGGGCCGATGTCCGGCAGGTAGCCGTGCCAGACGTGGCCGGTGGACTCAGGGAGGGGGACGGGGGTCTCGGTGCCGTCGTCCTCGAAGAGGCACACGTCGATCTGCTCGGCCACCTCGGAGAACACGGCGATGTTCGTGCCGATGCCGTCGAAGGTGGCGCCGAGCGGCGAGGGCCGTCCGGGCCAGATGCGTGCCATGGCCACAGCCTTCCCCAGCCGAGTCGCTTTCGGCGATTTGGGGCGACCTAGAGGACGCTCTCGTCCCGGTTGCCGCCCTCCCGGCGGGTGCGGGGGGCGCGAGGGGCGCGAGGGGCGCGGGGGCCGGAGCCGCGACCGGACAGGACCCAACCGAGGAGCCCGAGCAGGCTGAGGGCGAGCAGGCCGACCACCGTGAGCAGCCGGGTGGGGTCCGGGCCGCCGGGCGACACCTTGGCGGCGGCTGCGGCGATGTCCTGCCGACCGGTGTCCTCGGACCCGAGGCGCGTGTCGGTCCAAGCGGCGACCACCGTGTCCTTGTCGCTCACCAGCCCGATGCGCGAACCGAAGTCAATGGGGAGCTTCTCGTCGATGATCGGCCCGACTCGCGAGTCGAATGACTTCGAGGACATCCGCACGCTCGTGAACGACTTCCCCTCATCGGAGGAGATGGCGAGGTAGGCGTCGGTCATGCGGTTGCCGCCTGGGTCGTTGCGGCGGTCGAGGTACAGCACGTCCACCCTGCCATCCGGCGCCACCGACACCCTCGGCAGGTACTGGTCGGTCTTGTCGCCACGACGGTTGTCGTTCACCCGCACGGCGTTGCGCCACGTCCGCCCCCCGTCGTCGGAGCGACGGACGAAGACGTCCTCGTCACCGTTGCGGCCGTCGGCCCAGGCTGCGTACATGGTGGCGTCCCGACCGGCCGCCAGCGACGGGAACTCGGGGAGGAAGACCAGGAACCTGCGACTGGCCACCAGGCCGGCGTCGATCTCCTGGCCGACCGAGAAGGTCTCGCCGCCGTCCTCGGACCGGGTGACGACGAGGGCGAACGGCTCCTCGGCCGGCGGCCCGTCGAGGAACTCGAAGTCGCGGCGGTCGCCCTTGTAGTCGTAGTAGAGGACCACGAGCTGGCCGGTGGAGTCGACCGCAGGGGTGGCGGCGCCGACACGCGACCGGCTGGGGTCGCTGATCGGAGCCGGGGCGCTCCAGGTCTGACCATCGTCACTCGCATGTGAGGTCATGATCGGATTCGGTTCGCCGGCCACCCGGAACAACCCCACCTCGGCGGCCTGGAGCCAGGTGACGTGCACCCGGTTCTTGGCGTCGACCGCAAGCCGCGCCTGGAAGGTGAGCCGGCCGGCCACCTTCACCGGGTCGAGGAGGCTCTGCCCACCATCTTTCGACCTCGCCACCCACAGGTTGCCCGGGACGTTGCCGCTGCCCTCGAGGTTGACATAGCTGACGAAGAGCGTGCCATCGGGAGCGAAGGCCAGGTCGGGGGCGAACGGGCACGGCTCGGTGGTTGCTGACGCGGCGCACGCAGGCGTGCCCTGAGGGAGCGGAAGGGTCATCACCTTCCAGTTGGCGCCGTTGTCGAGGCTCGACGAGATCACGGCGGAGAAGCCCGGGCGGTCGACCCTGTGGGTCATCACCAGGTTCTCGGGCATGATCGGGTTGCGGACCAGGCTCGGTGAGTTGTTGGCGTCGATCGGCTTCGGCGGGTTGACGAAGACGTCCTTGCCGGCGGTGGCCTCGTCGGGCGGCGACCGCAGCGGCAGCGCCAGCACCAGCGCTCCGGCTCCGGCGACGACGGCCACGATGGCGAACAGCAAGCGCTTCACGGGCACTCCAGAGGGGCAGAGGGGGCAGAGGGGCGGTGCGTCGAGGGGCTCGACCTGTCCGACGCTGCGGTCGCGCCGAGAGTTTCCTGAGAATCCTGAAGATCTGCTCGGTTCGGTAGCACGAGCGCCCTCAACCGTAGTATTGTTGTGCGAACACCTACAGGACGAAGACAAGGGGGCGCAGATGCGTCAG
>JBKJUI010000235.1:0-10250 GCA_046590775.1 Acidimicrobiales bacterium | reverse complement strand
GACCGGCCCTGGAGGAGGCGTTCGGCCCGTACCTCTCCCGGTGCGCCGAGCAGCTGCGCTGAGTCGCGGAGCGTCCTCAGCCGACGCCGCTCGGGGTGGCCCAGGACGCTCCGGAGCGGAGCACGAAGCGGCGCAGCTTCCCGGTGGCCGTCCTCGGGAGCTGCTCGACGAAGGTGACCGACCGGGGCACCTTGTACGGCGCCAGCCGACCTCGGGCCAGGTCAACCAGCTCGGCGCCGAGCCGCTCGTCCCCGGCGACGCCCGCCGCGAGCACGACGAAGGCCCGAAGCCGTGACGCACCGAGCTCATCGCCCACAGCAGCCACCGCCACCTCTGACACCGCAGGGTGAAGGCCCAGCAGCTCCTCGACCTCCTGGGGGGCAACGGTGATGCCGCCCACCATCTCCATGTCGTCGGCCCGGCCGTGGTGGGAGAGGAAGCCGTGCTCGTCCACCGAGGCCAGGTCGCCCGTGCGCAGCCAGCCGTCGCTGAGCGCAGCGGCCGTGGCCCCGGGCTGCCCCAGGTACTCGAGGAGGACGGTGGGGCCCCGCACCCAGAGCATGCCCATGGCACCGGGTGGCCGCTCGCCGCCGTCGTCGTCCCGCACCGAGACCTCGTAGGGGGGCAGCGCCCGCCCGACGGTGCCTGGAGGGGCCCCGGCCAGGGTGCCGCTGACGAAGGCCTGCCCGACCTCGGTGGTGCCGAGGCTGTCGAGCACGGGACAGCCGAGGAGGTCGGCCGTGCGCAGAGCCAGGGCGGTCGGCAGCCGCTCGCCGGCGGAGACGGCGACGCGGAGCGAGGCGAACACCTCGGTCGACCTCTCGCCCCGGACCAGGTTGGCGTAGAAGGTGGGCACGGCGAAGAGCACGCTCACCCGGTGGCGGGCGACGAGGCTGGCGATGCTGTCGGGGGTGGGCCGCCCGGCGTGCAGCACGGCTGGAGCGCCGCACAGCAGCGGGAAGAACAGCGAGTTCCCGAGGCCGTAGGCGAAGTACATCTTCGAGACCGACAGGACGACGTCGTCGGGTCCGAGGCGCAGGGCCGGCTCGGCGAAGGCGGCGGCGAACACGAGCGGGTCGCCGTGGCGGTGGACGGCCGCCCTCGGCGCGCCCGTGGTCCCCGAGGTGTACTGGGCGTAGGCGGGCTCGTCGGCACCCACCGGCACGGGGGGATGCGGGTCACAGGCCGGGAGCGATGGGCCCAGCGACGTGCAGCGGATGACCCGCCGGGGGGCGAACCGCTCGGCCAGCTCGTCGGCGCAGACGACGACCGACGCCCCGCAGTCGGCGGCCAGGCGGCGGTGGTCGTCGGCTGGCAGCTGCGGGTTCACGGGCACGGCCAGGGCGGCGAGGCGGACGGCGCCGAGGAAGGCCCAGGCCAGCTCGGCGCCGTCGGGGAGCACGACCAGCACGGTGTCCCCCCTCCCCACACCGGCGTTGACGAGCAGCGACGCCATGCGGGCCGAACCTTCGTGGACCTCCCGGTGCGAGAGGGTGCGGTCGCCGACGGCGAGGGCGGGCCGATCCTCCCAGCCTCGTGCTGCGGCGCGGCGCTCGAGCGCGGCCGCCAGGTTCACGAGCCGTCCCAGGCGATGCTCACCTCCGGGTAGGTGAGCCCGGCATCCCGCACGACGAAGTCGCGGCTGCGCTCGATGAAGGCGGCGCGGGCCTCGTCGTTGGTGCGGTGCTTGATGCCCCAGCGGCGGAAGGCGTCGTTGTTGGAGGAGCGGCTCCGGCCGAAGAAGGGAAGGGTGAACCTCACCAGCTCGTCGACGGCCTGCTGGACGGCTGGCCGCTGCGACGGCTGGAGCACCAGCTCCTTGGTCCTGACCGCCCCGAACGACACGTGGAAGCGCTCCTCGGGCAGGAGGTGCTGCGCCAGCTGGCGCAGGGGCACGTAGGTGCACTCGACCAGCTCCTCCATCAGCACGACCTCGGCCAGGTCGACGATGGCCTTCAGCACCACGAACTCGACCCAGGTCGTGAGCTCGAACTCGAACACCGACAGCGGCTGGCCCTGCAGCGGTTCGGGCAGCTCGAGGTCGGCCGCCAGCCGCTGGAACCTCAGGTGGTGGCCGTACTCCTCCATGGCGATGCGGCAGGCCAGCCACTTCTCCCGGGGCGTCGGGGCCAGGGTGATGGCCGGCTCGTCGAACACCGACGCCCCGGCCAGCTCGTTGCGCACGTGGCTGGAGATGACCTTGCCCACGGCGTCGACGTACTCCGGGCCGAGCGCCCGCGCCGCCGCCGCGTCGGCCACGTCATCGGTGAAGGGAGCGGTCATGCCCGCCGCCGCCCGGTCACGGCGACCGGGGGGCCGCCGAACAGGTCGAACTCCGACTCGAGCGGGGTCAGGTGGCCGGCGAGCTCGGCCTCGGCCCGGCGGGAGAGCGTGTCGGCGTGCCACCCCGCCTCGTCGACCATGCGGACCACCGGGCGGGGCTGGCACCACAACGAGATCTCGGCCCCTCGGGCCCCGAACACCTGCCCGGTGGTGCCGGCCGCGCCGGACGAGCACAGCCAGGCCACCAGGGGGGCCACGTCCTCGGGGACGGCGGCCGGAGCGGTCCGCAGGTAGTCGCGCAGCTGGTCGTTGGCCGGGGGTATGGAGTCGGTCATCCGGGTCCAGGCGAAGGGGGCGACGTAGTTGACGCACACGTCGCGCCCCGCCATCTCGAGGGCGATGGCCCGGGTGAGGCCGAAGAGCCCGGCCTTGGCCACGTCGTAGGCCGCCTGCCCCACGCTGCCGACGAGCCCGGCAGCGCCGCCCACGTAGACGATCCGACCCGAGCGCAGCCCGCGGATCGGGCCGGCCATGGCGCGCGTGAGCTCGACGGCGACCGACAGGTGGGAGCCGAGGACCTCGGCCCAGTCCTCGTCGGTGACCTTGTGCACCATGGCGTCGCGGAGGGTGCCGGCGGCGTGCACCAGCACCGTCGGGGCCGCACCGGCCCACTCCTCGGCCTCGCCGACGACCTGCCGGGCCCCTTCGGGGGTCCTGGCGTCGACCGCGACCGGGTGTCCGCGCCCGCCTGCCCGCTCGATCTCCCGGGCGACCGAGCGGGAAGGGTTGTCATCCGGATCCCCGCCACGGACGTCGACGCCCGTGTCGTTCACGCAGACGGCGTGGCCTGCCGCCGCCAGGGCCAGGGCCACGGCCCGTCCGATGCCGCGTCCGCCGCCGGAGACGATGGCGTTGCCGGGCTGGGTGCTCATCCTCGGCTCCGGGGCGCCTTGGGGCAGGCGGGCGGCGCCGAGAAGCCGTGCTTCGGGAACGTCTCGGTGACCCAGGCCACAGGCTGGCCCCCGAGCACCACCTGATAGGTGCGGGCCACGAGCAGATCGCCGGGGTCGACGGCGAAGCACGCGGCGATGGCCTCGTCGTTGCCCTCCCACTCGCTGACGCCCTCGCGGAAGGTCCCGACCCGGTGCCGGGTCAGCAGGCTCAGCAGGCTGGTGCCGGGCTGGGCGAGGGCCTCGGCCACGGGTTCGGGGATCCGGTCCAGGCGCACCGCCGAGTCGGCGTGGACGAACACCCGCCTGCTGTCGCACCCTCGCAGGAGGCAGCGGCGTCGCAGGGTCCGACCCTCGTCGGCCGTGGCCAGGTCGTCGCCGTTGGGCGAGCCCGAGACGACCGCTGAGGTGATGGTGACGAGCTCGACCGCCTCTCCGGCGTAGGCCTCGAGAATGTGGGTGATCGTCCCGTCGGTGGCGAAGAGGATGCGCGTGATCGTGCCGAGGTCGCTTATGTCGACGATCCTGGCCTCGCGTCGGTCCAACGGAAATGCCTCCCCGGCTCGGCCTCCGAAAGGCGGACCCTACAGCGGCCGGTGAAGGCGAACAAGGGTCTCTCGGACGGCTGCAACAGGCACCGGAGCTGCATTGCGCCGCCGCCGGGCCGAGTTCGTGCAGCCAGAAAACCCGGCCTCCTTGACCTACCCTGACGCCGTCATGGGCTCTTCGTCAGCGGCGGACGTCTCGGCGGCGGTACCGGACAGCGGCGATCCTGCAAGGGCGCCCGCGACGACCGCCGGCGGAGGAGAAGGCGGGCCGGCGTCGGACGTTGTCGTCGCCACCACCGCCCTGCGGAAGGTCTACCCGAGCGGGCTGGTGGCGGTCGAGGGGCTCGACCTCTCCGTCTGTCGAGGTGAGATCTTCGGCCTCCTCGGACCGAACGGCGCCGGGAAGTCCACCACGGTCGGGATGCTCACGACGCGGGTGATCCCCACCTCCGGCCGCGCCGTCGTGAACGGGATCGACGTGGTCGCCCACCCCGCCCGGGCGAAGCAGGCCATCGGCGTCGTGTCCCAGGCCAACACGCTGGACCAGGGCTTGAACGTGTGGGAGAACCTCTACTTCCACGGCCGGTACTTCGGCCTTGGAGCGAAGCGATCCCGCGCTGCGGCCGACGAGCTGCTCGAGCGCTTCCGGCTGGCCGACCGCAAGACGGCCGACGTGGAAGCCCTCTCCGGCGGCATGGCTCGCCGGCTGATGGTGGCTCGGGCCCTCCTCCACCGCCCTGCGGTCATCTTCCTCGACGAGCCGACCGCCGGGCTCGACCCGCAGAGCCGGATCGCTCTGTGGGAGGTCCTGATCGAGCTCCAGGGCGAGGGGCAGACGGTGCTGGTGACCACTCACTACATGGAGGAGGCCGACGAGCACTGCGACCGGTTGGCCATCATGGACCACGGGCAGATCCTCGCCGTCGACACGCCGCGGCAGCTGAAGCGGACCCTCGGGACGGGCGCCGCCGTCACGGTGCGCACCGAGGACGACCTCGCCGGCCTCGCCGGCTGCCTCAGCCTGGCCAGGGGTGCCACCGACGTCAGGGTCGTCGACGGTGAGGTCAGGTTCAACCTCTCCTCCGGCGATGGCGCCATGCAGCTGATCCTGGCCGCCGCCCAGACCGGCGGGTTCCGCCTCACCGACCTGTCCGTCAGCGACGACACCCTCGAGACGGTCTTCGTCAACCTGACCGGGAAGGACCTGCGCGAGTGACAGCCGCTCTGGATCAGCCTCCGGGCGAGGCCCTGGGCCACTCGATGCGGGGGGCGAGCTGGGCGGCGTTCCGGGGAATGCTGCTGCGCGACTTCACCATCCTGGACAAGCGGCTGCCCCAGTTCGTGGCCGGCACGGTCATGCAGCCGTTGATGCTGGTCTTCGTGCTGACCTTCCTCTTCCCGAAGATCGGCCAGGAGATCGGCGGCGTCAGCAGCGGCCCGTCGCGATTCTCGAGTGTGCTGATGGCGGGGATCGTGGCGCAGACCATCATCTTCATCGGGATCTTCACGGTGGGCACCGAGATGGTGCGCGAGCTGGGCGTCACCGGCGAGATGGAGGACCGGCTGCTGGCGCCGGCGCCGATCGCCCTCGTGGCCATCGAGAAGATCGTCTCCGGCGCCCTTCAGGGCCTGTTCGGTGCCCTCGTCGTGTTCCCGATCGCCGCCTTCGTGCCTTCGACCCCGGTGTACCTCCAGGTGCAGCCGGTGGTGCTGCTGACCCTGACCCCTCTGGCCTGCATCACCGCCGCTGCGCTCGGTCTGACGATGGGCAGCCGGTTCTCCCCCGGCACCGCCTCGTACCTCTTCGGTGTGGTGGCGCTACCCCTCAGCTTCCTGGGCGCGATCTTCTACACGTGGCCGTCGCTCGACCCGGTCCCGGCGTTCAAGTACGCCCTCCTGGCCAACCCGCTGGTCTACGTGAGCGAAGGGTTCCGGGCCGCGCTGGTGCCGAGCGAGGCCCACCTCTCGCTCGCCGTGGTCTACCCGGCCCTGGTCCTGTTCGCCGTCGTCTTCACCCTGGTCGGGATCCGGGGCCTGCGGCAGCGGGTGGTGACCTGACGTGGAGCGGACCACCCGCGGCATCCGCCGCGTCCTGGTCGTGGCCGTGGTCGCCCTGCTGGGCTTCGGTGGCGCCGTCGTGGCGCTGGCCGACGACGCCCGGGCGGGATGCGTCACCGAGGCTCCACAGGACCCCGCCGTCCAGGCCCTGCTGCTTGGCCCCATGGAGTTCGAGAAGACCGAGCACGAGATCGCCCTCACCCGCAACGGCCAGCCGCTCACGGGGGCGAAGGTCTGCACCCGGGTGTTCATGGTGGGGATGGAGGCGATGGGCTCGAGCGACGCCGGCGCCGATGAGGTGGCGCCCGGGGTGTACCGGCTGACCATCGTGTTCGCCATGGACGGCGCCTGGGCGGGCGTCCTCCTCGTGACCGAGCTGGGCCAGCCGCGCATCAGCGTGCCGTTGAGGTTCGAGGTGGTTTAGAGGGTGGCGTCGGGGAAGCAGGTCGGCGGGAACCGCTCGGTGATCAGGGCGACGGGTCGCCCTTCGAGCACGATCTGGTAGGTGCGGGAGACGAGGGGCTGGTCGGCCGCCAGGCCGAAGTGGGCGGTGACGGCCGGGTCCCGCTCCTCCTTGACGGCGAGGATCTCCCGGAACGTCTCGGCCCGGCACGAGAACAGCAGCTTTCCGATGGGGATGTCCGTCTCGAGGAGGCCTGTCGCTACCGACTCGGGGAGCCGATCCAGCATGACCACCGAGTCGGCGTGCACGAAGGTGACGTCGCTCTTGGTGCCCCTGAGCAGGATGACCCGGCGCAGCGCGCGCTCGTCGTCGTCGAGGTCGAGGGAGCTCCGCAACGACCGGTCCGTCACCATGTCGTGAGCCAGCTTCACCAGGTGGACGGGCTCGGCTGCGTACGCCTCGAGGATGTGCGTGAGCGTCCCGTCGGCGGCCAGGAGTATGCGGGGCACCACGCCCAAGGCGCCGAGCGCGGCGCCTGAGGTTCCCTGTTCCACCGGTCTGCCCTCCTCCGTCGCTGTCGGTCCGCCGACTTTCGCACCATACCCGGAAGCCTCAGAACGGCGGTGGCGGAGGGACGGGCAGCAGGGAGAGGCGCAGGGATGGCTGGCGCCCGACAGCCTCGAGCACGGCCGCCAGGCCCTCGGCGAGCCGGCTGATCGTGGCCTCGTCGTAGAAGGCCTCCTTGTAGCTGAGCTCGGCCCGGATCTGAGCGCCGTCATCGAGCAGCGTCACGCTGAGCGGGTGGAGCTGACCCCGGAAGAACAGCTCCACCTCGGGCTGCGGCGAGCTCGGCGTGTGGAAGTAGCCGAGCTCGATCGGCAGGGCGGCGGCCACCTGCGGCCCGTCCGTCGGGAAGTCGGGCAGGAGGGCCTGCCGCACCCGGAGGAAGGGGATGTCCTGGTGCTCGAAGAGGCCGAGCACGCTGGCCCGGGCCCGGCGGACGACCTCGGTGAACGGGGGGTCACCGGAGAGGTCGGTGCGGATCCGCCCCATGCCGGCGAACATGCTGAGGAGACCTTCGAGCTCGGCCCGGTGGCGGCCGTTCAGCGTCGTGCTCAGCACCACGTCGGTCATCCCGCCGCATCGGCTGAGCAGCGCCTGCACCGCGGCCGTGCACACGATGAAGACCGAGCTCTGGGAGTCGCGTGCCAGCTGCTGGAGGAGCTCGCGGGTGGCGGAGGGGACGGTCAGGTCCTGCCTGGCGATGCGCCTGGACGGCTCGGTCGGGACGCGGTCGAACGCCACCGCCGGGCCCAGCGGCATGCCGGCGAGGGTCGTGGCCCACCACTCCAGCTGGCTGCGCAGCACCTCGTCGGTCAGCCAGCTGCGCTGCCACACGGCGTAGTCGGCGAACTGGACCTCGAGGGGCGGCAGCTCGGGGGGGCGCGGGGGGGAAGCCGACAGGGCTGTGTGCGCCTCGGCCAGCTCGGCCATGAAGATCTCGGCGGAGGTGCCGTCGCAGATCAGGTGGTCGAAGGTCACCACCAGCTGGCTGGTGCGTCCGTCGAGGTGGAAGAGGTGGGCGCGGAGCAGGGGCGCCTGCGACAGGTCGAAGGGCGCCGCATCCTGCTCGGCGGTGCGGCGGTGCACCTCGGCCTCGCGTTCACCGTCGGGCGTGTCGCCGAGGTCGGACACCCCGAGGTCGACCGATCCGGTCTCGTCGACCACCTGCGCCGGTCGGCCGTCCTCGACGACGAAGCGGGTGCGGAGGGTCTCGTGCCGCTCGACCATGAGGGCCACCGCCGAGCGGAGCGCGGCCTCGTCGACCGGGCGGGCCAGCCGCTGCATCGCGGTGACGTTGTAGAGCCCGGGCGCGTTGGCGGCGAGCTCGAGGGCCCACATCTGCTCCTGGGCGAGCGAGACCGGGAACCGAGCGCCCGGCGGCCGGGGCTGGGCCGTGAGCGGGGCGATGGCGTCGCCCGCCCCCTCGGCCGCCACCAGTGCGGTGAGGGCGGCCACGGTCGGGGCCTCGAAGATGGCCCGCAGGGGCGTGTCGGTGCCGAAGTCCTCACGGACCTGGGCGATGACCTGAGTGGCCAGCAGCGAGTGGCCACCCAGCTCGAAGAAGTCGTCACCGGCGCCGATGCTCGAGGGGTCGATGCCGAGGACCTCGGCCCAGATGGCGGCCATCCGCTGCTCGGCCGGGGTGTCAGGGTGGGTTCGGGCGCTCTCGGCGACCGGGTCAGGCTCGTCGGGGGCGGAGAGCGCGCCCCGGTCCACCTTGCCGTTCGGGGTGAGGGGGAACGTGTCGAGGGCAACGAAGGCGCTCGGCACCATGTGGTCCGGCAGGCGCTCGGCGAGGAAGCGGCGCAGCTCGCCGGCCGGCGCCGTGGTGGCGCCGCCCACCACGAAGGCCACCAGCCGTCGGTCCCCGGCGGGACCGTCCCGGGCGACGACGGCGGCGTCGGCCACGCCGGGGTGGCGGGCGAGCGCCGCCTCCACCTCGCCGCACTCCACCCGGAAGCCGCGGATCTTCACCTGGTCGTCCATGCGGCCCACGAAGCCGAGCTCGCCGCCCTCCAGCTGCCGGACCAGGTCGCCGGTGCGGTACAGCCGGGCGCCGTGGCCTCCAGTCGGGTCGGGGACGAAGCGCTCGGCGGTGAGGTCGGGGTGGCCGAGGTACCCCCGGGCGAGCCCGATGCCGCCGATGAGCAGCTCACCCGTGCCGCCCTCCACCGGCCCGCCGTGCTCGTCGACGACCCGCGCCGTGGTGCCCGGCAGCGGTCGCCCGATCGGCGGGTCGCCCTCGTTCGCGAAGTCGCCGGTGTCACCCGGAGGGCGTTCGTGGACGGTTGTCATGCAGGTGGCCTCGGTCGGGCCGTAGGCGTTCACCCATCGGCATCGGGCCCCTCCGACGCGAAGCCAGGTGCGGTATGCCGCCCCCTGCGCCTTCTCGCCACCCACGACGACCAGGCGGATCCCCTCGGGTACTTCCTCGGAGAGCCGGTCCAGATCCCGCACCCACTCGTGCCAGTAGCCGGTCGGCAGGTTGAGGACGCTGATGCGCTCGGACCGCAGCCAGCCCAGCCAGTCGCGACCGAGGATCGGCATGTCGTCGGACCGGAAGACGACCGTGGCCCCGGACGCCCAGGTGGGGAAGATCTCCTCGATGCTGGCGTCGAAGCCCACCGAGCAGAACTGCAGGACGCGGTCGGGGGCGCCGAGCGCGTAGAGGTCCACGGCCGCCCGATGGTGGTTCACCAGCCCCCGGTGGGTGAGCAGCACCCCTCGTGGCTGACCCGTGGACCCCGAGGTGTAGATCACGTAGGCGACGTGGTCAGCGGCGACCCGCCGGTCGGGGACGGTGGCGGGGAGCGCAGCCCAGCGGTCGGCGTCGGCATCGACCCGGATCAGGGGCGGGCCGCCAGCGGGGAGCCCGGCCGCCCGGTCGCCGTCGGTGAGTATGGCGGCCACGGCGGCGTCCTCGATCAGGAACGCCAGCCGATCCAGCGGGTACCCAAGGTCGAGCGGCACGCAGGCCCCACCGGCCTTGAGGACGGCGAGCAGAGAGACGGCGAGGTCGAGGGAGCGGCCCAGGCCCACCCCGACCCGCACGTCGGGGCCGACGCCCAGCCCCGTGAGGTGGTGGGCCAGCCGGTTGGCCCGGACGTCGAGCTGGGCGAAGGTGAGGGCGCGCCCCTCGCACACGACCGCCGGCGCGTCGGGTGTCCGCTGCGCCTGGGCCTCGAACAGGTCGTGCTGGCAGGGGGACGAGAGGTTGGTCGTGGCGGTCACCGGGCGAGGAGACTCGAGACGGGCAGCGTGGGGTCGGCGGCGACGGCATCGAGGAGCGTCACGTAGCTCGTGGCCAGCCGGGACATGGTGGCATCGTCGTACAGCTCGGCGGCGTAGACCAGGCTTCCGGCCAGCGAGCCGTCGACGGCGCCGGCCAGGAACAGCTCGACGTCGAGGCGGGCGGTGACGCCGGCGCCGTCGATGGCGCCGTAC
>JBKJUI010000342.1:0-8821 GCA_046590775.1 Acidimicrobiales bacterium | reverse complement strand
GATCGTCGAACAGCTCGAGCGACTGCCACGTGCGTCCCAGACCGAGCTTGGCCCGGCGGTGCGCCGGCAGCGAGCCGAGGTGGCCGGAGCCCGGGCGGTCGTGGTCCACGTCCACAGCGGCGGCCTCCGCCGCCGGGCCGGGCTGCGGGCCCTCCGGCGCCTGCGGGCCCGCCTCGGCCAGGAGGAGGACCTGCTCCGGGCCGTCGTGGGGTTCGGGAAGTCGCGGGACGCCTATCTCCTCACCGTGTGGCAGGGGCGCGATGGCGCTCACCGGTTCCTCGACTCCACCCGCCTAGGCGACGTGCTAGCCAGGTGGCCGGGCGAGAGCTGGTCGTGTGAGTGGCTCCCGGAGAACGAGTTCGGCCACTGGGACGGCCTCCGCCTCCGCCGCAACCGCAACAAGCACGGCCTGCGAGTTCCGAAGGGCGCCCAGCAGGCCGCCGACATGCCGTCCGAAGGGAAGAGCCGATGAAGCGCCGCTCCAAGAGCACCAACGATGCCGACGCCGAGCGCGAGGCGATGGCCGAGCTCCAGCGGGCCACCGGTGGGGGCCAGCCCCGGCCGGCCGCCCCGGGGCGACCCTCGGCGTGGGGTGCGGCTCGGGAGCAGGACAGGGCGGGAGGCCGGGACGAGCGTCCGCCGGCGTGGGGCGCCAGCCGCCAGCCGGCCTGGCAGCCGGAGCCGGAGCCGGAGCCGGCCTGGGAGCCCCCGCGCCAGCGCGCCGTCGGCACTCGCGGAAGGTCGGCGCCGCCGCCGGCGCCCTGGGAGGTCGACGACGAGGACGAGCCGGACCCGGGCGAGGGCTGGGACCGCGAGGACCCGACCTACGAGGATGACGGGCCCGTCGGCCTGCTCGGGGTGCCGCTCGACTATGACGCCACCGGCATCGCCCTGGAGCAGCTGGCCCAGCGGTCCAACATCCGCCGTCCGGCCGACATGGTCATCGGGGTGGATGCCATGGAGGCCGAGATGGTGCGCGACCGGGCAATGGCGCAGTTCCTCGAGCGCCAGCAGGTCCGGGGTCGCGAGGACGCAGAGCGCGCCGCCGCGCGCGCTGCGGCAACCGGCGATGCCCCGACGAAGCGGGCGGCGTTCGGTCCCCTCTCGCCCGGCCTGTCCGCCAAGTCGCTGGTGATGCAACCGGTCGCCGCCCCGCCGCTGAACCTCCCGGGCAGCACCTCGATCTCCCCTGCGCTGCTGGCGGCCCATGCCGATGCCAGGGCCGAGGCGGCGGAGGTGGAGCGGGGAAGACCTGAGCGTGCCACGCCGGCGAGCACCCGCTCGGCCGGAGCCAGGACCGTCAGGAGCCGTGGGTCGACGACCCCTGAGGCTGAGGCCGGGCCTCCGGCCAGAAAGGCGCCGACCGCCAGGGCGTCGACGAGGAAGCCGGCCGTGCCGGCCAAGGCGGTCGTCAAGCCGACGACGACGAAGGCGGTCGCGACCAAGAAGCAGGCTGCGTCCACCAAGGCGGTCGCGACCAAGAAGCAGGCTGCGTCCACCAAGGCGGCGGCGACCAAGAAGCAGGCTGCGTCCACCAAGGCGGCGGCGAGCAAGTCGGCCGTGAAAGCGACGACGAGCAGGAAGGCGATGGCGAGCAAGGCGGCGCCGGCCGCAAAGGCACCGCCCAAGAAGGCGCTGCCGGCGGCAAAGGCGGGGCCCGCCAAGAAGGCGGTGACGGCCAAGAAGGGTGGAACCAAGGCCGCGGCCAAGCCGTCGGTCAGCCGGCGCGCCTCCAGGTAGCTCCTCTAGGCGATCCCCGCCATCAGCTGGCTGACGAGGGTAGCGACGGCCTTCACGGCGGCGGAGTCGGGAGCGGCATCGATCGGCGCCAGACCGGCCTTCTCGGCGTCGGCGAAGGCCTCGTCCCACGGCACCGACCCGACGACGGGGAGGCCCGTGGCCTCCTCGACCCTGGCGACGTCGCCTTCCTCGCGCACCTTGTTGGCCACCACGGCGATCACCGCCGGCGGGTTCTCGGTCAGCGCCAGGCGGCTGAGGCGGTGTCCGGCCCGCATCGACTTCACCGTGGGCTCGACGACGATGAACATGGTGTGGGCGTAGTCGCCCCAACCGAAGAAGGGCTGGCGCATCCCGCCGGGCAGGTCGCCCACCACGGCCCACCGGTCCTCGGGGAGCTCCTCAAGGATCTGGCGGAAGGCGATCTGCGACCGCATCCCGGCCCGCAGGTTGTTGCGGAGCTTGGCGAACTGGAGGAAGCGCACCCCGTCGGGGCCCGGCACCGAGTACTGCTCGACGGCGTCGGCCGCGCTCAACCCGTCGCGCAACCGGAAGCGGGGCCCCTCCTCCCCCTCCTTCCGGTCTCGCACGGCTTCGTCGGGGATCCCGACGTCTGACTGCTCGATGCCGAGCGAGAAGGCCAGGCCCGGCATCGGGTCGGAGTCGATGGCCAGGACCGGCGAGCCCTGGCGGGCCAGGGTCCGGGCGAAGGTGCCGGCCACCGCTGACTTGCCGACGCCGCCCTTCCCGACGAACGCAACGCGCAGGAGGGTCATGAGTTCGAAGTGGCCTTTCGACGGCGGGCAGTCCCCGGGCCAGGCGCGGGCCGTATGGCGTCGGGCCTGACCGTTTCGCGGAGACGTGAGCATATGCCGTCTTGGAGCGGGCGGCTGAGCAGTGCTACGCCAGAGCGCAGCGCGACGATCGTCGCCGCTCCACCACCTGAGTCGACGAGGAGGATCCATGCCGCTTTCAGGACCGGATCGTTGGATGTCCTCGTCGCCGGGTCGGCGCGTCGGCATCCTGCTGCCGCTGGTCGTGGCCGTCGACCTCATCGTCGTGCTCGCCCTCGGCCTGCTGCCGCTTGACTCCATCGCCGGCCTCCGCTGCGACGCCGTCCTCCGGGGCGGGGAGCCGAAGGCCGACCCGTCGCTCTCGCCGTTGATCTCCATCCGTCAGGGGCCGCTGTGCTCGAGCGCCAAGTCCGGGCGGGTCCTGGTGATGCTCGGTGTGGGGGTCGCCATCCTCCTGGTGGGGAGCGGCGCCATCCTGGCTCCGGCCGACCGGCTCGAGCGGTTCCTGGTCCGCAGGGCCGAGGACGACGAGGCCGAGCGGCGCGAGGAGGAGGCGTGGCGCCTCGAGAGGGAGCGGGAGGCCGAGGCACGGGAGTCCCGGGTGCGCGAGGAGCGGGCCACGGCGGAGCGGATGGCCGAAGCTCGGGCGCAGGCGAAAGCCGACCGCAGGGCGGATCAGGTGGCCAGGGCTCGGGCGGCACGCCTTCGGGCCAGGTCCGAGGCGGGTGCGGAACCGGCGAAGAAGGCCTCCAAGCCCACGAAGAAGGCCGGCAAGAAGGTGGCCAAGCCGGCAACCAAGAAGGCGAGCAAGAAGGTGGCCAAGAAGGTGGCCAAGACGTCGGCCAAGGCCGGGGCGAAGGCGGTGACCAAGAAGGTGGTGTCCCGGCCGGCCGGGAAGGCGAGCAGCACCGGGTTGCTGTCGGAGATCCCGACCGGCCCGTCGAGGAGGGCGTCGTCCTCGGCCACCAGGGTCCGCAGGGCAGGGACGGTTCGGACGAGGAGCACGCCGCCTCCGGCCGACGTCGCCGAGCCGACAGCCGAGATGTCCGTCGTCGAGATGTAGCGCGCACCTACCTGTACGATGCACCTAGTGGGCCCGTGGTGGCTCACCGTTCTCGAAACTTGGAGGCAGCGCCATGTGCTTGGGGATCCCCGGCCAGATCGTCGAGGTCATCGACCCCGTCCAGCACCGGGCCATGGTGTCGGTCGACGGCGTCCGTCGCGAGGTCAACATCGGTCTCCTGCTCACCGATGACAAGCTGCGCATCGAGGTGGGGGACTGGGTCCTCGTCCACGTCGGCTTCGCCATGGAGAAGATCGACGAGGAGGAGGCGGCCCGCCACCTCGGCTACATCAAGGAGATGGGCAGCCTGTTCGACGAGGAGCTCGAGAGCTTCGTCGAGACCCGTCCTGTCTGACGGCCTTCCGCACAAACGGCGAGAAGTCGCTACGATGCGCGAACAGCCACTCCGCGCCGATGCGCTGACTCGTCACTCGGTGCCGTAGGAAAAGGTCGCGCTTCCCATGGAGAAGTACCCCTTCATCTGGGCCCACGGTCTCTGCAGCTCCATGGCCCACGAGGACGAGCTGGGGCTCTTCCCCTGCTCTGAGCTGGCCGGCACCATGCCGGTCATCCGCTACGACGCCCGCGGCCACGGGAGCGCCGTCGGCGGCTTCGAGGAGCGCAGCTACCGCTGGTCGGCCATGGTCGACGACATGCTCCGGGCCGCCGAGGGCCCGTTCGTGGCCGGCGGGATCGGCTCGGGTGTGGCGACCGCCCTCTACGCCGCCCTTCGGGCGCCCCGCCGCGTAGCCGCTCTCGTGCTCGTCCTGCCTCCGGCGGCCTGGGACCAGCGAGCGGCGACGACGGCAACCTACGAGGCCGACGCCGACATGGCCGAGATGAGCGGGTCCAAGCGCGTGGCTGACGCCGTTCGGCACCGGCCGCTGTCGCCCCTCCTCGCCCAGATCCGGTCCGACGCCCGCGAGGTCGACGCCCGCCACCTGCAGGCGATGGACCCGAAGCTCCTCGCGCCGGTGCTGCGCGCCGCTGCCCGCTCCGACCTCCCCCGGCTCAAGGACCTCCGGGCCGTCATCGTGCCCACCCTCGTCCTCGCCTGGGAGGGCGATCCCGAGCATCCGGTGTCGACGGCCCAGGCGGTGGCCGACGCCATGCTGCAGGGCGAGCTGCACATCGCCACCGACATCGCCGACGCCAAGGCCTGGCCGGCCACCGTCGAGGAGTTCCTGGCCAACGCCATGTAGTTGAGCGGGTCCCGACATGGCGACCCCTCTAGCCGAGGTCGCCGAAGTCCCAGTGCCATGGCTCGGGCCGGGCGCCGTCTGTGGCCGCCCAGCTCGGTTGCCGCCACCCGTGGCGCATCGCGTTGGTCTGCAGCCAGCGGTGCTGCCGGGTGCCGAACTCGTTGGCGCCGCCGCAGAGGTCGACAGCCAGCGCCCACCCGTGGTTGCTGGTGCCGGGCCTGGCCGCCAGCCCGGGCTTGCGCTCGGCCGCCGTCACCTGGTTCTCGAAGGGCCGGTACGAGTCGGTGATGCAGAGTCGGGTGCCGAAGCGGTTGCGGTAGGCCGTGGCCAGGCTCGCGTACGCCGCGGCTGCATCGCAGCGCAACCGGTGGCTCGGGGCCCCGGCGAGCGTGCACAGCTCGGCCGCCGGGATGCGCCCGTTCTGGTGGCCGCCCCACGCCCCCGGCGGCTCGTCCGGACCACTGATGAGATGCCAGGCCACGGCGACGAGCAGGGCGCCGGCCAGCAGCGCGGCGAGGGCCAGGCCTCGGCGACGGCGATCGGTGCTGAACGACGAGGAGCCGGCCGTGCTCGAGAGGCCGGCCGCCAGAATCTTCACAGGGCAGAGCCTGCCCCTCGCGCCCTCCGCCTGGTCATCGGCGCACTGGTTCCTTTGGCCCGTTTTCGGGGGCGCCGGTGTTCGAGGACGGCCGGGCCGGGGAACTCATGCACTGGCACGGTCGCATACGTCAATGAGGAGGAAAGACCCCGTGGACATTCTCTGGTTCATCATCGTCCTGTTCGTCTTCGGCCTGATCGCCGGAGCCATCGCTCGGCTCGTCGTCCCGGGCCGCGACCCGATGGGGCTGGTCGGCACCGCGGTGCTCGGCATCGTCGGGTCGTTCATCGGCGGCTTCCTCGGCTTCATCCTGTTCAAGAAGGACCTCAACGAGGGTGCCCTGCAGCCGGCGAGCCTCCTGGGCTCCATCATCGGTGCTGTCGTCGCCCTGCTCATCTACCGGGCCGTCAGCCGCCGAGGCGGCCGCTCTCGCGGCTACGCCTGAACAGCCTTCGCGCTGCGTTCGGTCGAGGGGCGTCTTCGGGCGCCCCTCGAGCGCGTCCGGGCACCCTGAGCGTCAGGGGAGCCGATACTCCTGGACCTCGACCTCCCACGGTCCGTCGCCGGCCTGCACCTCGAGGGTGTAGTCGCCGGCCGCAGGCACGATGGGCTGGCTCTCGGAGCAGGCACCGGCGCACTGCCCGTCGGCAAAGCCGGCGGTTGCCTCCCGCCCGAGGACGGCGTCCACGACGAACACGGCGAAGGAGTCAGCGTCGCTCCGCCACGCCAGACGGGTATCGATCCCCTGGAGGCGGAACGGCGCCGAGGAGGCGTCGCAGCTTCCGGCCAGCCGGCCCACCGTCACCCACCGCCGCCCGTCACGCTCGTCGGCCGGCGGAAGCGGGCCGGCGCCTGGCGATCCCTTCGCTGCGCAGCGGACCGGTGGGCGAAGGGCAACGGGGCTGGACCCACCGTCCCCGCCGGGGCCTGCGCCGCCCGGGGCCTGCGTCGACCCCGGGCCACCAGGAGCCGGGCCGGGCCTTCCTCCGGCCGGCGAGCCGGGCGACCCTCCGCCGGTCCCGGTCGCCCCTCCGGACTGCGAGCCGGGGGTCGTGCCGCCGCCACTGGCTCCCGTCGCGCCTGGTCGGCCCGCCTCGCCGGAGCTCCCGGATCGGCCCGCCCCGGCGCCGGCACCGCTCGTCGGCCCGTCCTGTCCCGTCCGCACGACGACCACACCGGCTCCGAGGAGCAGGGCGACGGCCAGCACGAGGCCGAGGGCTCGTCGAGGGTGGGCCCGGGCGGAGCGACCGAATCGGGAGGACGCCGACCACGGGGCGCCGGTCATGCCAGCTCCCTGAGCCCGGTGGCGAACAGGAACACGCCGACGCCGAGCAGGGCGAGCGCCCCGCCGACCGGGAGGACCCGCACCAAGGTCCCTCCGCCCCTCCGCTCGAAGGCCCGTCGCCCGAGGACGAGAGCGGTGCCGACGGCGCTGAGGGTGGCGGCCAGCCCGACGGAGAAGGCGAGCACGATCGACAGGCCGAGGGCGATCCGGCCCGCAGCGAAGCCAGCCACCACCACGAGCACGGCGGAGGGGGAGGGCAGCAGCCCACCCGAGGTGGCGAGCAGCACCAGCCCCCGCCGCGACAGCGGCGCCGTGCCCTCGGGGAGGTCGTGGGTGTGCCCGCCCGGTCCGTGGTCGTGGTCGTGGTCGTGGTCGTGGTCGTGGTCGTGGTCGTGGTGCACGCGGTCGCGGCGCGAGGCCAGCGCCCGCAGGCGGCGACGGAGCAGCACGGCGGCGAAGGCGGCTACGGCCAGCCCGGAGACGACGGTGAGCACCGGGTAGATGCGCTCGATGGCGCCGAAGCGGTCGAGCCGCAGGAGGACGAGCCCGAGGACGAGCACGCTCCCGGTGTGCATGAGTGACACGATCAACCCGAGCAGGATGGCGTCGCGGGTGCGGCCGCTGGTCCCGACGAGGTAGGCGGCCATCACCGTCTTGCCGTGACCCGGGCCGATGGCGTGGATCGAGCCGAAGAGGAACGCCAGCCCCAGCATGCCGGCCAGGACCGGAACCGTCAGGCGCTGCCTCTCGATCAGGCGGGTGAGCTCGCCGCCGGCCCGGGAGGCGGCGGTAGCCGGCGGCGTCAGGGCGAGCGGCTCGGTCGAGCGCGTCCCGGGGCGGAAGGTGAACGACGCCGACCGCCGGTCGAGGGGTGTCTGCAGGAGGTCGGCCGGATAGGCGCGCAGCTCGTCGGAGGCGTCCTCGGCGGGGACGTCGCTCGACTCGACGCTGGCATCGCCTCGGGCCACCACGAGCACCTCCCGCCATCCGACGCGATCAGGCTCGTTGACGTCCTCGAAGCTGGCCTTTAGAAGCCCGCCTGCCGGCAGGGTGGCCGAGAAGACGACGGCGATGCGCAAGGTGTCCAGGCCGGCCTGCCCGGGCAGCTGGTCCAGGCGGGCTGGTCCAGGCACGAGATCGAGCCGCTCGTCACCCACCGACAGGCGCAGCCCCTGGCGGATCGCCGCGACCTGCTGGGCGATCAAACCCTCGCGGTCGCGCTCCAGGAAGTCCCTCCGCTCGAAGGCCCGCAGCTCGGCCTCGTCGAGCACGTAGTAGACGCGGATGACCCCGGCCGACACCTCGACCCGGGCGTAGCGGTTGGTGGTGAAGTTCCCGAGGGGGTGGGCCGTCGCCGGTTCGGCCGTTCCGAGGACGACGGCCAGGACCACGAGGCAGAGGGCGGCCAGCCGCCGCCCGAACCTGGTCGCCCCGCGCCAACCGGCCACTGGCGGCGTGCCGCTACCTTGCACCCGTGCCTCTCGTCCGCCGGGCCATCGCCGTTCTCTGCACCACAGTCTTCGTAGGGGCGCTGCTGGGTGGATGCAGCGGTGGCGGGAAGGGCTCGACCACGACGACGGTGACCACGGTGCCGGGGGCTCCGTCGGCGTCGCTGCCCGACCCGCAGCCCACCCCCCGCCCCCACCTGGCCGACGCCGTCCGGGACCTCCTCGACGCCGAGCAGCGCAGCGATCGTGCCGCGTCGTTCCTGCTGCTGTCACGCCAGTCTCGGGTCGAGTACAAAGATGTGGCGGACTGGACGGAGCGGCGCCAGCAGCTGCCGGCGGTCACCAAGTTCCGCGTCGATCCTGGCGCCGAGGGCGACAAGGGCGATCGGGCCGGCAAAGCCGTGGTCCTGGTGGAGCACCAGCCGGGCCTCGACCCGTTCAAGGGCCTGAGCCTCGCCCGGGAGAACCAGACCTTCACCGGAAGGAGGGAGGGCGACGGCTGGCTGGTCGACGGCGACCCGAGCACCGAGCCCCTGCTCCCTCCCGACCCGCTGGCCGTCGAGGCGGCCACCGCCTGGGTCACTGCGGTCCAGGCGTGCGACCAGGCCAAGGCGTCGACGCTGCAGGCCGTGCCGACGATCTTCGGCAGTGCCGACGGGGCGAACGGGCTCTGCGGCAAGCAGGGTCCGGTCAC
>JBKJUI010000471.1:0-3666 GCA_046590775.1 Acidimicrobiales bacterium | reverse complement strand
GGCGGCGAAGCGGTCGTCCTCGAAAACGCCCATAGGCCCGTTCCAAAGAACGGTGCCCGCATCCGCCAGCTCGTCGCAGAAGGCGGCAGCCGACCCCGGGCCGATGTCGAGCCCCATCCAGCCCTCGGGCACGTCCTGACCGACCTGACGCACCTCGCCGCCAGCGCCGGGGTCGCCGATCTTGCCCTCCGGGGACAGGGCCACCATGTCGTCGGGCAGCCGCAGCTTGTCGCTGGCCTCCTCGAGGAGCTGCCGGCAGGTGTCGACCATGTCATCTTCGACCAGCGAGGCGCCGATGTCGTGGCCCGTCGCCTTGAAGAACGTGAAGCACATGCCGCCCCCGACCAGGATCCGGTCGACCTTGGGCAGCAGCGCCTTGATCACGCCCAGCTTGCCGCTGATCTTCGAGCCGCCGAGAACGGCGACGAAGGGGCGCCGTGGGCCGTCGAGCAGCGCCCCCAGCACCTCGACCTCCTGAGCCAGCAGGCGACCGGCGGCCGAGGGGATGCCCTTGGACGGCGGACCGACGATCGAGGCATGGGAGCGGTGAGCGGCGCCAAAGGCGTCGTTGACGTAGAGGTCGACGCCCCGGCACAGCTCCTCGACGAAGGCGGGGTCGTTGGCCTCCTCCCCCGGGTTGAACCGGAGGTTGGGCAGGACATCGACGTCGCTGTTGTCGAGGAGCTCGTTGAGCCGGGCCCTCACCGGGTCGAGGCTGTACCTCTGGTCGGGCTTCCCCTTCGGGCGGCCGAGGTGCGAGCAGGCGGTGACCGCCGCCCCCTTCTCCGCCAGCCACTGGAGGGTGGGGAGGGCGGCTCGGATTCGCAGGTCGTCCTCGATCTCCCCGCTGTCGGACAGCGGGACGTTGAAGTCGCAGCGGACCAGGACCCGCTTGCCCCGCACATCCGGCAGGTCCTCGAGCTGCGGGACCGAGGCGACCAACTCAACCCTTCCCGACGATGGCCGCCAGGTCGACGAGGCGGTTCGAGTAGCCCCACTCGTTGTCGTACCAGCCGAAGACCTTGACCATGCTGCCCATGGACATCGTCAGGGCGCTGTCGAAGGTGCACGAGGCGGGCGAGCCGACGATGTCGGAGCTGACGATCTGGTCCTCGGTGTAGACGAGCACCTGGCTGAGCGGGCCAGCGCCGGCGGCGGCCTTGAAGGCCTCGTTCACCTCCTCGACGGTGACGTCGCGCCCCAGGATGCCGGTGAAGTCGGTGATCGAGCCGTCCTGGACCGGCACCCGCAGGGCCGATCCGTCGAGCTTCCCCTTCATCGACTCGAGCACCAGGCTGGTGGCCCGGGCCGCGCCCGTGGCCGACGGGACGATGTTGGCGGCCGCCGCCCGGCCGCGTCGCAGGTCCTTGTGGGCCAGGTCGAGCAGGTTCTGGTCGTTGGTGTAGGCGTGGACGGTGGTCATCAGGCCCTTCTCGACGCCGAAGGCCTCGTCGAGGACCTCGATCATCGGCACGAAGCAGTTGGTGGTGCACGAGGCGTTGGACACGACGTTGTGCTTCGACGCGTCGTAGGTGTCGGCGTTGACGCCCACCACGAAGGTGGCGTCGACGTTGGTCGCCGGGGCACTGATGATCACCTTCTTGGCGCCGCCTTCGATGTGGGCGCCAGCCTTCTGGCCGTCGGTGAAGAAGCCCGTGGACTCGACGACGACGTCGACGTCGAGGTCGCCCCACGGGATGGCCTTGGGGTCGCGCTCGGAGAAGACCTTGAACGTCTGGCCGTCAACGGTGATCGAGTCGTCGGTCGAGGACACCTCGGCCTTCAGGCGGCGGTGGGTCGAGTCGTACTTGAGGAGGTGGGCGTTGGTCGCCGGCGGCACCAGGTCGTTCACTCCCACGATCTGGATGTCGTGGTCGGTCTCCTTCAGTGCCCGGTAGAAGTTGCGTCCGATGCGGCCAAACCCGTTGATTCCCACCCGTACGGTCATGGGCAGACCCTAGGAGATCGGAGCCTCAGCGTTCCAGGTCAGCGCTCCAGGTCACGGTGGACGACCTTCGGCAGGTGACCCCACGCCTCGATCCGCCGTCCCAGATCCTCGGCGATGGCGACACTTCGGTGGCGCCCCCCGGTGCAGCCGATGCCGATGTTCAAGTAGGCCTTCCCCTCGGCCAGGTAGGCGGGGAGGAGCAGGCCGAGCAGGCTGTCGATCTGGCCCAGGAAGTCGACGGCCAGGGGCTGGCGAAGGACGTGGTCGCTCACGGCCGGGTCGAGGCCGCTCTGCGGTCGCAGCTCGGGCACCCAGTGCGGGTTGGGGAGGAAGCGCACGTCGAACACGAGGTCGGCATCGAGCGGCAGGCCGTGCTTGAAGCCGAACGAGACCACGCTGACCGTGAGGGCATCGATAGGCCGGGTGCCGGCGAACACCGAGAACAGCCGGTCCCGCAGCTGGTGGACGTTGAGGTCTCCCGTGTCGATCACGAGGTCGGCGCCGGCCTTCACCGGCTCGAGGATCGCCCGCTCGGCGGCGATCGACTCGGCCACGGCCATGCGCTCCGCAGCACCCGACAGCGGGTGGCGCCGTCGGCGGTCCTCGAACCGCCGGACCAGCACGTCGGCGGCGGCGTCGAGGAAGACCACGCTGACCTGCTCGCCGCCGGTGCGCAGCTGCTCGACGGCGGCCAGCAGCTCCTCGCCCACTGCGCTGCGCCCGACGACCAGCACCACGCGTCCGCCACCAGGGCCGCCCGGGCCGGCCCGCCGGGCGAGGTCGGCCACCTGCTGGATGAGGGCCGCCGGGAGGTTGTCGATGACGTACCAGCCGAGGTCCTCGAAGACGTTCGCCGCCGTCGTGCGGCCCGCGCCGCTGAGCCCAGCGATCACGACGAACTCAGCCACGGCTCCATTGTCACAGCACCGGCCCCGCTCACCACGGGATCCCGCCCGGAAAAGTGCTAGCATTGCTAGCATCGAAGGAGAGGAGCGACATGGCTTCAGTGAGCATCAGGGATCTCGATGACCAGGTGAAGGAGCAGCTGCGGATCCGGGCCGCGCGCAACGGCCGTTCGATGGAGGCGGAGATCCGCGCCATCCTGGTGGACGCCGTTCGCACGCCGCCCAGGACGAGAAGCCTCTTCACGACGCTGCTCGACCGCTTCAGCGACATCGGCGGGGTCGAGATCGAGGTTCCGGCCCGACGCACACGCCCGAGGGCGGCCGACCTCTCGTCGTGATAGTCGTCGACACGAATGTGGCGTCGGAGCTCATGCGGCCTGAACCGTCGTCGGTGGTGGTCGCCTGGCTGCGGGCCAGGCGCACCGATGAGCTCTTCACGACGGCCATCACCCTCGCCGAGATCCTGTTCGGCATCGAACGCCTCCCGGACGGCCGCCGCAAGGAGGGGCTGTCCACTGCCGCCAGCGAGGTGTTCTCGAGCTTTCCCGACCAGATCCTCCCGTTCGACGAGATCGCAGCCGCTGAGTACGCCAAGGTCGTCGAGGCACGAGAACGTGCCGGATCGCCGATCGACGGCTTCGACGCGCAGATCGCATCAATCTGCCGTGTCCACCGTGCATCGCTCGCCACCCGCAACCTCAAGGACTTCGCCGACACCGGGATCGTGGTGATCGACCCCTGGCACGACGCCTCGTAAGGCGCTGGGTTCAGCGGAGCTTCTCGGCTCGGAGGAACAGGAGGCGGGGGATGGTG
>JBKJUI010000331.1:0-3983 GCA_046590775.1 Acidimicrobiales bacterium | reverse complement strand
CCTCGGGCCGGTAGGCCCGCTCGTGCAGCTCGAGAGCACCGGCTTCGGCCAGCGCCCGGATCTCGGGCCCGACCTCGAGGGCCACCACCGCCACCTGCGCACCGCAGACCAGGAGGCCGTCGACCTTCCGGGCGGCCACGGCGCCGGCCCCGACCACCAGGACCCGACGTCCGTCGAGCACGAGGTTCACCGGGTACTGCGGACCGGCAACCGGCACTAGGGCCCCTCGACGAGTTGGCCGTTGGAGCGCTGGCTGTGGAAGCTGAGGATCTGGAGCTCCATCGACAGGTCGACCATCCGCACCGCCACCGAGGGCGGGACGGCCAGGACGGTGGGGGCGAAGGACAGCAGGCTCCTGACCCCGGCGGCGACGAAGGCATCGGCCACGTCCTGGGCAACCTCGGGAGGGGTGCAGATGATCCCGATGGCCACGCCGCGCTCCAAGGTGACAGCCGGCAGGTCGGCGATCGGCAGCACCTCGACGCCCTCGATGTCCCGCCCGAGCTTCGCTGGGTCGGTGTCGAACATGGCTTCGAGGCAGAAGCCGCGTGCCCTGAAGCCGGCGAACCCGGCCAGCGCCTGGCCCAGGTTGCCGGCGCCGGCGATGGCCACCGACCAGTCCTGGGTGAGCCCCAGCTCCCGCCGCACCTGGAAGACGAGGAACTCGACGTCGTAGCCGACGCCTCGGGTGCCGTAGGATCCGAGGTGGGAGAGGTCCTTGCGCACCTTGGCGGCGTTCACCCCGGCCAGCTCGGCCAGCCGCTCGCTTGACACCGTGGCCACCCCCCGCTTGGCCTCGATGGCCAGGCAGCGGAGGTACAGCGGCAGGCGTGCCACCGTGGCGTCGGGGATGTGGCGGGACGGCACCGCTCGCAAACTAGGGGGAGCAGACCCCGCTTGTGAAGTTGTGACCGCCCGCGGCCCGGTGCGCGGTCAGTGCAGGGCCCGACGGATGACCTTGCCCGCCTGGCCCCGCGGGATGTCGTCGACCACGGTGAGCAAGGTGGGGCACTTGTACCGGGCCAGCCGGGTGGCGGTGAAGGCCGCCAGGTCAACGAGCGTCGGCGCGCCTCCTGGCGTGGGCACGACGACGGCCCTGACCGCCTCCCCGGTGCGCTCACTGGTCTCCCCCACGACCGCCACGTCGGTCACCTGTGGGTGCTGGATGAGCACGGCCTCGACCTCGGCCGGCACGACGTTGAACCCGTTCACGATGATGAGGTCCTTGGCCCGGTCGACCAGCTGGAGGTTCCCGTCGTCGCCCAGCACGCCCAGGTCGCCGGTGCGCAGCCACCCGTCGGGCGTCAGGACCAGCGCCGTGGCCTCGGGGTCCTCCCAGTACCCGGCGAACACGTTGGCGCCGCGGACCCAGACCTCGCCGGGATCACCCGTGAGGACATCCTCGCCGTCCTCGTCGACCAGGCGCACCTCGACGCCGGGCAGGGGGACGCCGATGGACCCGGGTCGGGGGTCCCCGTCGACCACCGACGACGTGACCACCGGTGAGGCCTCGGTCAGTCCGTAGCCCTGGTAGAGCGGGATCCCGAAGCGGGTGCGCACGTCGCTGGCCACCTGATCCGGCAGCGGGGCGGCGCCGCTCATCGCCAGCCGCACGGTGGCCAGCGGGTTGGCGCGATCCGCGGCGGGCGCGGCGGCGAGGGCGGCGAACATCGGTGGAGCCCCGGCCAGGATCGTCACGCCGAACCGCTCGCACGCCTCGAGCGACCCGGATGGGTCGAATCGGTCCATGAGCACCACGGACCCGCCGGCGGCCAGGGCCACGCAGAGGTTGACGGTCAGCCCGAAGACGTGGAAGAGGGGCAGCACCCCGAGGGTGACGTCGCTGGCCGAGACCTGGCGGCCCGGGTGGGCCTGGATCTGGGCGATGTTGGCGAGGACGTTGCCGTGGGTGAGCATGGCGGCCCGGG
This sequence comes from Acidimicrobiales bacterium, assembly GCA_046590775.1. GTDB lineage: Bacteria > Actinomycetota > Acidimicrobiia > Acidimicrobiales > JAUJNH01 > JAUJNH01. The sequence goes on along the minus strand of JBKJUI010000331.1, from coordinate 2,055 downwards.
GCAGGCCGGCGGTCCCCGAGGTGAACATCAGCACCGCCGGGTCGGAGCCGGACCGGTCGAGCAGCGGGACAGGCGGAGCGGCCTCGGCCTCGGCGAGCGTCATCGACCCCTTCTGCTCCTCGGCTGCGATGACCGCACGGAGGCCGGAGCCCGCAGGCAGGGCCGCGCCGGGCCCGACGACGGCCGCCACCGGCCCGACCGCCGAAAGCTCCCGAGCCAGCTCGGCCGGGGGCGCCAGGGGGTTCAGGGGCACGACGGCGGCGCCGGCCCCCAATGCGGCGAGCAGGCCGACCACGAACGAGGGGGAGTTCCCGGACACGAGGGCCACCCGGTCCCCCGGGGCCACGCCGGCGGCCGCCAGGGCGCCCCGTACCCCGGCCACCCGACGTCGCAGCGAACCGTAGGTCACGGTCTCCCCATCGGCGACGAGCGCAGTCGCGTCCGCCGGGTGACCCTCGATGATCGCGGCCAGGTTCACGGAGGAAGGCTCGTTCGCCGAGTCCCTTTTCGCAAGTTTGCCGCCTTGGACTTGACCGGTCGGTCAAGGTTTTCCGGCCTCCGCCCGATGGGAGGTCCTATGCGCCGTCCCCTCGCTGTTCTCGCAGCCCTGGCCATCACCGCAGTGCTCATGCTCAGCCTCAACCAAGCCGCTCCGGCGGTGGCCGCCCCGGGCACCTGGCACTCCCGCATCAACGGCTTCCGGGCCTCGAACGGCCTCGGCCCCCTCGTCGAGGACGTCACCCTGAACGCGGTGGCCCAGACCTGGTCCCAGACGATGGCCACGACGAACACGCTGGCGCACAACCCGAGCCTCGCCGCTCTCGTCACGCTGCCGTGGAGCCGCCTCGGTGAGAACGTCGGCTACGGCTACGACGAGGCATCGACGTTCCAGGCCTTCATCAACTCGGCCCCCCACCGCGCCAACCTCCTCGGCGGCTACAACGGCATCGGCATCGGCCAGGTCATCTCGTCGGGGGGCAGGATCTGGACAGCCCACGTCTTCATCGCCACCACGGCCATCCTCCGGCCGCCCGCGGCCCCCGTCTCCACCGTGGCCGGCGCCGGACGGGCCCTCGGCGGGATGTGGACGGCGACCAACACCGGCAAGGTCACCGCCAAGGCCGGGGCCCCCAGCTACGGCCAGCTGAACATCACCCCGAACCTTCCGGTCGTCGGGATGACCGGCACCCCGAGCGGCGGCGGCTACTGGCTCGTGGCCAGCGACGGCGGGATATTCGCCTTTGGCGACGCCGCCTTCTACGGCTCCACCGGCGGCATACCCCTCAACAGGCCCATCGTCGGCATGGCATCGAGCCCCACCGGTCGCGGCTACTGGCTGGTGGCCAGCGACGGCGGCATCTTCGCCTACGGCGACGCCGCCTTCTACGGCTCGACGGGCGCCTTCCGCCTCAACCAGCCCATCGTCGGCATGTCGGCCAGCCCGACCGGTCGGGGCTACTGGCTGGTGGCCAGCGACGGCGGCATCTTCGCCTTCGGCGACGCCGCCTTCTTCGGCTCCACCGGAGCGTTCCGCCTGGTGTCCCCCATCACCGGCATCAGCCGCAGCACCACCGGCCGGGGCTACCGCCTGGTGGCCGCCGACGGCGGCATCTTCAGCTTCGGCGACGCCCCCTTCTTCGGGAGCCTGGGCGGTGCGGTGCTGAGCCAGCCCGTGGTGGCCATGGCCTCGACGCCCTCGGGCCGTGGCTACTGGCTGGTCAAGTCCGACAACACCACCGCCAACTTCGGCGACGCTCCGCTCGCCTAGCCGACGCTCACTCGCTCGCTGCGCTCGCTCCGTTCGGTCGGGTCCTTCGGGGCGGCCTTCGGCCGGCTGAAGGCTTGTGACGGCGGGCGAGCAAGCTCGCCTCTTCGCCGCCTGACGAGGGGGCTCCGCAAGCTGCGCCCCCTCGAGCTCCCCCCGGAAGGCGGGACTCTGTCGCACGGTTAGCCTTCCTCTGTGCGTCGGGCCACCACCATCACGCTTGGGCTGCTGCTGCTGGCGATCTTCGTCGCTGTCATCATCCAGCTCGTCTTGATGACCTGACCTCCGGG
>JBKJUI010000293.1:0-4238 GCA_046590775.1 Acidimicrobiales bacterium | reverse complement strand
GCCCGCTCGAGGACGCCCTTGAACTCGCGGCTCGGCTCGGATGCGTCGCGTTCGCCCACCGGCGCGGAGTGTAGGAGGCGAGCGCCGGCGGCGGCCGGGTTCGGCGGACTTCGGCGAGGTCGGGATTGCCTTCGGGAAGTTCGGGCCTCTCCCTGTGGTCATGGACACCGTTGTCGTGGACACCTGGGGGATCAGCGGGCCGACGTTCCTGGCCATCTACGCCGGCCTGCTGGCTCTGACCGCAGCCCTCGTGGTGGGCGCCCGGGTCCGGGATGCTCTCCGCCCGGTCCCGGAAGGGGCGACCCTCGACGACTACGACGTCGCCGTGCTGAACGGCGAGCCAGGCCTGGCCGTCGCCGTCGCCCTCGTCGAGCTGGACCGGGCCGGCGTCGTCGAGCTCGGCCACCGGATGGTGCTCGAGCTGGCCACCACCCAGCCCCTCGACCTCAGCTCGCTCACCGAGCGCTCGCTCGCCGACCAGGGGATCGGCATGGAGGTCCTGCTCACCGGGGACCTCCCGGCGGACGCCCACCCGGTGGAGTCCGACGTCTACGCCGCCCTCGTCGCCTGCCGGTCACGGCGGGCTGGCGAAGTCCGCCGGGCCGCCGCCGGCGGGGCCGCCCTCAAGGCGGTGGGCGCCCGGCTGGTGAGCCTCGGGCTCCTCCGCAACGAGGCGGGGCGCGACCGCCTGCGCAGGCAGTGGCTGTGGTTCATCCCGGTGCTGCTGCTCGGTCTCGTTCGGCTCGGCTACGGCCTCTCCCGCGACAAGCCGGTCGGGTACCTGGTCCTGCTCCTCGGGGCCACCGCTGGCGCCATGGCCCTGGTGTCCAGGTGCGGCGCCGGGGAGCGGACCCGGCAGGGCACCAAGGTGCTGGGCGAGATCCGCAGGACGGGTGGGAAGGCGAGGCCCCGCTCCGGGAACCGCCTGCGGCCGTCGATGCCCGGACGGGTCGGCCGGTCACGGCTCGCGGCCGAAGGCTCTGGGGGGCTGTGGGCCCACGACCGCCTCCTGGCGCTCGCCGTCGCAGCCAACCCGCCCCGTCCCGTCCCGAAGGGCCGCCGGTGGAGCGACTCGTCCGGCGCCAGGAGGAGTGGGGCCGGGGCGAGTGGCGCCGGCATCGTCGCCGGCTGCGCCAGCGGAGGAGGCGGGTGCGGGGGCGGCGGAGGCGGGTGCGGGGGAGGCGGGGGGTGCGGCGGATGAGCGGCCTCGGCCTCGGCCTCGGATGGCGCCCTCAGCTGGCCGCCTTCGTGCTGCGCCGTCCTGACCTCGGCTTCGTGGAGGTCGTGGCCGAATCCCTCCCCGCCGACCGGCCGCCGCCGCTCGGGCTGGTCGAGGCCCGCCGGCGTGGCCTCGCCGTCGTCCCCCACGGCGTCGGGCTCGGGCTCGGCGACGCCGATCCGCCCGACCCCGGGCGCCTGGAGCACCTGAGCGACCTCTCCCGGCGGCTGGGAGCCCCGCTCGTCAGCGAACACGTCGCCTTCGTCCGGGCCGGCGGCCAGGAGTCCGGGCACCTCCAGCCGCTCCCCCGCACCCGGGCCGCCCTCGAGGTGCTCATCGAGAACGTGAGCATCGCCACGGCCTCCCTGCCGGTCCCGCTGGCGCTCGAGCCGGTGGCCTCGCTGTTCGAGTGGCCCGACGCCGAGATCGACGAGGCGGACTTCCTCACCGAGCTCGTCGAGCGCACCGGTGCGCTCCTCCTTCTCGACGTGGCCAACGTCTACGCCAACGCCCGGAACCGGGGCGAGAGCCCTCTGGCGCTGATCGACCGGCTGCCCCTTGATCGCGTGGCCTACGTGCACGTGGCCGGCGGCTCCCTGTGCGACGGGCTCTACCACGACACCCACGCCGCCGCCGTGCCGCCGGAGGTCCTCGACCTGCTCGACGCGTTGCTGTCGCGGTGCCCCGTGCCCGGTGCGATGTTGGAGCGAGACGACGCCTTCCCCCCGGCGCCCGCCATCAGCGCCGAGCTCGACGCCATCGCCGCGCTGGGGGGGACCCGCCGGTCCCCGTGGCGCGCCATGCCGGGCCCCCCCGGGCGTCCGGAACCTCGCCGGCCCGACCCTCGGCTCGCCCCGGTGCGCCGGTCCCTGGCCGCCGACCAGCTGCGCCTCGTCCAGGCGCTGCTCGGCCGAGGGTCGGTCCCCGCCGGCTTCGACCCCGAGCCGGTCCACGCCGCGGCCGCCGCCCTGGACCGAAAGAAGGAGCGAGCCGACCGACGCGGGACTAAAGATGCATGACATCCATACCAAGTAGGTAGGGGCTGCCTCCATGCCGCTTCCGTTGCTGGCGCTCCTGAGCAAGGAGCCGGCGCACGGCTATGAGCTGAAGCACGGGCTGGAGCAGCGGCTCGGTGGGCTGTACGCGGAGCTGAACATCGGGCAGGTGTACACGACGCTCGCCCGGCTCGAGCGGGACGGGCTGGTGTGCTCGTTCGCGGTGGCGCAGGCGGGACGGCCCGACAAGAAGGTCTTCGAGCTGACCCCGGCGGGGCGGGCGGCGGAGGCCGAGTGGTTCGGGGAGGCGGTGGGCCCGCCCAAGCTCCGCGACGACTTCGCCGCCAAGCTCCTGCTGGCCCGGACCACGGGGGCGGCCGACGGCCTCGGCCTCCTCGATCTCCAGCGCCGGGCCGATCTGCGGCGCCTCCGGCAGCTCGGCCAGCTCAAGGCCGGTGCCAGCGATGTGGCCACCCGCCTGGTCGTCGAAGCCGCGCTGCTCCACATCGAAGCCGACCTCCGCTGGCTCGACCGCTGCGAGGAGATCCTCACCGAAGGGCAGGCCGACCCATGACCCCAACCCGCAATGCCAACGACGTCCCGATCCTGCAGGGGACTGGGCTGGTGCGTCACCACAGCTCGGGGCCGTCGCTGGTCCGAGCCGTCGACGGCGTTGACATCCAGATCGGCGCCAGCGAGTACGTCGTGGTCACGGGGCCGAGCGGCTGCGGCAAGTCGACGCTGCTCCACCTGCTCGGCGGCCTCGACCGACCGACCGCCGGCCAGGTCCACCTCCTCGGCCAGCGGGTCGACGACCGAAACGAGCGGGCCTGGGCCCGGCTGCGCCGGCACCACATCGGCTTGTCTTCCAGTCCGCCGGCCTGGTCGAGGGCCTGAGCGTCCTCGACAACATCCTGCTGGCCGCCTCGGTCGCCGGGCGGAGGCCGGGCGGCAGGCCACCCAGCTGATCGACCAGCTTGGCCTCGGCCCCCGGCGCGACCATCCGGCCAGCCGCCTGTCCTGTCAACCTTCGCCTTCCTGCTCCTGGCCGCCGCCCTGGCCCTGGTCACGCTCCTCCTCGGGGCCTCGGTGGATGGCGAAGCCAGGCAGGGCTGGCGCTGCGGCGGCGGGCCTGGGACCAGCCCACATCGTCGGGGTCGTCGCCCTCGCCCACCTGCTTCTGGGCCTGGCCGGCGGCATGCTGGGCGCAGCGGTGACGTGGTCGCTGAGCGGGACGCTCGGGAGCGCCCTGGCCAGCGGCCTGGGCACGGTCCCCCAGACACTCGGTGCGCCGGCGCTGGCCGCCGCGGTCGGCACCTCTGTAAGATGATTCTTACACAGTTGCGGACAAGGGAGCGGTGCACGAGCGGATGGCCACAGCCCTGATTGACGAGTCGTTTCGGGCGGTGGCCGACCCGACCCGGCGGGCGATCCTGCGCCTCGTCCGGGACGACGAGCTCGCCGCAGGGGCGATCGCTCAGCACTTCCCAAACATCAGCCGGCCAGCGGTGTCGCAGCACCTGCGGGTGTTGGCCGATGCCGGGCTGGTCGACGTCCGGCCGGACGGCAACCGGCGGCTCTACCGCTGGCGGCGCGACGGGCTGCGCGACGCGGCGGCGTTCGTGCAGGAGATGTGGTCCGACAGCCTCGCTCGGCTCAAGGTGGCGGCCGAGCGGGAGGCCCGGACAAGGTGAGCGACGTCGTCGAGGAGACGGTGCGCATCGCTGCGCCGCCCGAGGTCGTCTGGCGCTACTGGACCGATCCGGTCCGGCTGGGTGCCTGGTGGGGCGCGGCCGCCGAGGTGGACGCCCGGCCCGGAGGCGACTACGTCGTCGAGATGGGTGGCGGGCCGGTGATGCGTGGCGCGTTCGTGGAGCTGGTGCCGCACGAGCGGATCGTGTTCACGTTCGGCTGGGAGCCGACCGACGGCAGACCCGACGTGCCGCCGGGGTCGAGCCGGGTCGAGGTCACGCTCACGGCCGACGGCGACGACACGATCCTCGCCCTCCGCCACTCGGGGTTGC
>JBKJUI010000259.1:0-4451 GCA_046590775.1 Acidimicrobiales bacterium | reverse complement strand
GCCGAACCTCCTGCACCACCACGCCGGCGGTGCGGGACACGGCCCGGATGGCGAGCGAGGAGAAGATGAAGGCGATGGAGCCACCGATCATCAGGCCGATGAAGACCTTGGGGTCGGCCACGTTGATCGGGAACGAGGAGTCGCCGAACCGCTCGGCCAGGCCGAGCTGTTCGATGATGGTCTCGCCGTAGGAGGCGAACAGCGCGACCGCCGCTATGACGGCCGAACCGATGGCGAAGCCCTTGGTGACGGCCTTGGTGGTGTTGCCCACGGCGTCGAGGCTCACGAGGATGCGCTCGGGTTCGCCGTGGAACTCGCCCGACATCTCGGCGATGCCCGCCGCGTTGTCGGACACCGGACCGAACGTGTCCTCGGAGACGATGACGCCGGTTGTGGCGAGCATGCCCATGCCGGCGAGCGCCACGAGGTAGAGCGAGAACTGCAGGTTCCCGTCGCCCAGGGCGAGTGCCGAGCCGATGCCGATGGCGATGGCGATGATGGCGTACACCGACGACTCGAGGCCGTAGGCGGTGCCCGAGAGCACCACGGTGGCGGGGCCGGTGCGGGCCGACTCGGCGATCTCCTTGACCGGCTTGTAGTGCGTCGCGGTGAAGTACTCGGTGAGGCGGCTGACGACCTGCGCGAGCACGAGGCCGATGACCACGGCACCGAAGCACTTCCAGCCGGCGTTGGTCGTCTCGCCGGCGATGTTCTCGTTGCCCACGTAGGTGAGCGACACGATGAGCGTGCCGATGACGGTGAGGATGCCGGCCACGAGGAAGCCGCGGTTGATGGGCTTGAGGGCGTTGGTCTCGCCCTCGCGGGCCTTCACCATGAACACACCGGCGATGGACGCGACCACGCCGATGGCGCGGGCGGCGAGTGGGAACATGATGCCGAGCACCGGGTTCATGCCGATGGAGTTGAACGCGGCCACGCCGAGGATGATCGACGCGACGAGGGTGACCTCGTAGGACTCGAACAGGTCGGCGGCCATGCCGGCGCAGTCGCCCACGTTGTCGCCCACGTTGTCGGCGATGGTGGCCGGGTTGCGGGGGTCGTCCTCGGGGATCCCGGCCTCGACCTTGCCCACCAGGTCGGCGCCGACGTCGGCCGCCTTGGTGAAGATGCCGCCACCGACCCGCAGGAACAGGGCCAGCAGCGAGCCGCCGAAGCCGAAGCCGACCAGGATGGCCGAGCTCGTGTTCTGGAAGATGAGGATGATGACCGTGGCGCCGAGGAGGCCCAGGCCCACGGTGAACATGCCGGCGATGCCGCCGGTGCGGAAGGCCACCTTGAGAGCGGCGGGCAGGCTGCCGGTGCGGGCGGCGGCGGCGGTGCGGACGTTGCCCCGGGTGGCGAGCGTCATGCCGATGAACCCGGTGAGCCCGGACAGCACACCACCGGCGACGAACGCCAGCGTCCGGAACAACCCGGACTGGAAGAAGCTGAGCGCCGTCTCGCCGTCGGGCTTCAGCACCTTGGTGGACGTGAGGAACACGATCACGGCCAGCGGCACGAGGATGACGGCGATCGTCTTGAACTGCCGCTTCAGGTAGGCCTGGGCTCCCTCCTGGATGGCGACGGCGATCTCGATCATCTTCGGCGTGCCCTGGTCATAGGCCAGCACGTCCTTCATCAGGAGGAAGCCGACGGCCAGCGCCACCAGGGCTGAGACCCCGGAGAAGGCCAGGACGACGAACTCGCCTCCTCGCAGGGTGAAGTCCTGGTAGCCGCCTTCGGCGGCCAGCAGCGAGACAAGGTTCATGCGGTGCGCTCCTCCTTTGGAGTGTCCGTGCCGGCGAGCGGCGTACCCGTGGGGGCGGACGGGTGGACGTAGATCTGCTGGGCGATGCGCTGGCTGATGGTGCGGTCCTCACCGGCGACCACCAGGACCAGCGGCCCGTCGAAGGGGTGCTTCTCCCGCACCTCGACGGAGACGCCGGGTCGCAGCCCGAGGGTCTCGAGGAACTCGACGACGTCTTTGTCCGTGGACCCGGGGACGGCGACGACGGCCACGTCGCCCGGCACCAGGCTGTAGAGCGGCGGCAGGGTGGCGATCTCGGTGACCTCGGTCTCGGGGATCGGAAAGCCGTGCGGGCATGTGGTCGGCCGGTGGAGAGCCACGAACAGCCGCTCGAGGACCTCCTCGGGGAGGTCGTGCTCGAAGGCCGGAGCCAGGCGGTCGGCCTCGTTCCAGGCGTAGCCGAGCATGTCCGAGAGGAAGCGCTCGACCACCCGGTGCCGGCGGATGGCGCCGACCGCCATGCGGCGTCCCAGCTCGGTGAGCTCCACACCCTTGTAGGGGGTGTGGTCGGCGAGGGTCCGCTCGGCCAGCCGCTTCACGGTGGCGGTGACGGTCCCCGGGCTGACACCGAGGGCCTCGGCCAGGTCGCCGGTGTGGGCCGCCTGCGGCGCGCCGGTACGGGGGACCGTGAGCCGGTACACGGCCTTCAGCGTCTCGCGCTCAGATTTGGAGAGGGTCGCATCCATGGCTTCGGCGCTGCGGACCATAGTTTTGCCGACCCAAAACCGCAAAGATCTGCCCCTCGGTGGGCTCCTGACACATATTCTCATGCTGTGCCGTTGCTTCCAGACCTCAGTGTGCTGCACGCCGCTGCCGATGTGATCGACCGCACCGCGGCGACGGTGGAGGCGGATGCGGCGGCCGCCGCGGCCCTGGTCGACGGCCTCCCCTGGCGCGGGCCCAGGCGGGAGGTGGTGGCGGCCACCACCCGGGCGGCCGGCGGCGTGGCCCATGGCCAGGCGGCGGCCGAGCGCGACCTCGCCCGGGCCCTGCGACAGCTGGCCGTCGAGGTCGAGCACGAGCTGCAGGTGCTGCGGGAGCTGGCGGGCCGAGCCCGGCGGCGCCTCGAGGACCTCCTGGGTCAAGCCCAGGGGCTGGCCGACGCCACCGCCTCGGCGGTGGCGGCCGCCGCCGAGGCCGTCGGCCGCGTCGTGGTCGAGGTCGTGACCGGTGACCCGGTGGGCGCCCTCCGCCAGGCACGGCGCCTGGCCGACCAGGCGGCGGACCGGGTGCGGAGGATCGCGGCACGGCTGCACTCCCTCCCCGAGCCACACGACCCGTCCTGGCGTCAGCTCGGCCCCGAGATCCTCGGCTGGCACCCGTGAGCGAATCCATCCTGGTCGGCGGCGAGCCCATGGCGCTCCTGGCCGCCTCGTCGTCGCTGTACGAGATCGCCGCCCGCACCGACGACGTCGGGCGCCGGCTGGCGGGGGCTCTCGGGCCGGCCACGTCCACGATCCTCTCGACGGCGCCGTACGCGCCGATGCGGGCCGCCGCCGTCGGCGCCGCGTTGGCGGACGTGCTGGCCAGCCCGGCCTCCGGCCTGGTGTCGGTCGCCGCCGCCTACCAGGCTGCCTCGCTGCAGCTGCGCTCCGCCGGCCAGGCCCTCGAGGCCGCCGGCGCCGTGGGCCTGCTGGCCAGCGGGGGCCTGGGCCTCCTGCGGGGCGAGCGCCCGACCGTGCTCGACTCGGCCGAGGGCGTCGACCTGCGGCGGGAGACCGCCACCGGCAGCTGGTCCATCGGACCGGTCGGGGGCAGCAGCTCCCTCGGGGTTCGCGAGGTCGAGCCCGGAGGCAGGGCCGAGGGTCCCGGGGGCCCATCGATCTACGTGGTCGAGCTCACCACCGGGCTCAAGCAGGCCGAGTCGGCCGGGATCCAGGTGAACGGGATCGGGGCCTTCGCCGAGGGGGCCGAGGGCTCCGAGACGATCGTGCGCTGGGCCGTGGCCACCCGGCGGGATGCCGAGCTGCTGCTGGCGGCTGTCTCGGCGGCTCTGATCCCCGGGGCCGGCGCCCTCCTGTCGTTGCCGAAGCCCAGCGAGACGGTCCTCGTCCGCACCGCCTCGACCACCGCCGTCGGCGCCCTCGGGCCGCTGCCTGGCCTCGTCCCTGCGTCGGCCACCGCCGCCGTCCGTGCCGAGGTGACGACCACCCGCACGGGGGCCCAGCGGTTCGCGGCCTCGGTCAGCGTGGCGGGCCAGGTCGGCGTCACCGGCGTCACTGGCTCGGGCGCAGCCGGCTCGGTGCGGGTGGCGGTCGACCGCGACCCGGCGGGGGCGGTCACCAGGGCATCGGTCTCGACCACCACCGAGGTCGACCGGGGCCGGCACGGGATGCCGCTGCTCGAGGCGGGAAACCGGGAGGCCACCCTCGTCGAGCGAGAGTGGGAGGTCCAGCTCACGCCCGAGGGCCGGGCCGCAGCGGACCGCGTCGCCGCCGCCGTGGCCCGGGGCGTTCCCCCCGACCCGGCCGACCTCGCCCTGCTCCACCAGGCACCCGCCCACCCCGGCTCCACCGAGCACACCTACGACACCCGTCACCAGCAGATGTCGGCCGACGTGGCCGTTCGGGCGGTCGACGGTGGCGGCGGCGCCTCCGTGGACACCGCCGTGCGCCGCGACTGAGCTTCCCGCCGGTGCGGCGCG
>JBKJUI010000098.1:0-8937 GCA_046590775.1 Acidimicrobiales bacterium | reverse complement strand
CGGGCAGCTGGCGCGTCAGTACACCGCGCCCTGGCGGGGGTGACTGGCGCGTCAGAACGCCACGGGCAGCTGGCGCGTCAGTACACCGCGCCCTGGCGGGGGTGACTGGCGCGTCAGGACGCCACGGGCAGCTGGCGCGCCAGTACACCGCGCCCTGGCGAGGGTGACTGGCGCGCCAGGACACCGGGTCGGCGGCGACATCTTCCACGACGGTGCGCCGCTCCGGTAGATGGTTTGGGCAGGACGCGTAGCGTGCGTCCGGTGGGTCCCGTCGCTGCCATCGACTGCGGGACGAACTCCACGAGACTGCTCGTCGTCGACGGGGAGGGGCGGCCGCTCGAGCGGCTGATGCGGATCACCCGGCTGGGCCAGGGTGTCGACGTCGACCGCCGCCTCCAGCCGGGGGCGATCGACCGGGTCGTGTCCGTGCTGGGCGAGTTCCGACAGGTCCTTGACCGCCACGGCGTGGAGCGGGTGCGGGCCACCGCCACCTCGGCGGCTCGTGACGCCTCCAACCGCGACGAGCTGTTCGATGCGGCCGAGGCCGTCCTCGGCGTGCGGCCCGAGCTCCTCGACGGGATGGAGGAGGCCCGGCTGTCGTTCCTCGGCGCCACCGCCGAGCTCGACGCCGGAGCCGGGGCGCCGCTGCTCATCGCCGACATCGGCGGCGGTTCGACCGAGCTCGTGGTGGGCGTGCCGGGGGAGGAGCCGCTCGGGGCCGTCAGCCTGGACATCGGCTGCGTGCGGCTGACCGAGCGGTGGATCGAGCACGACCCCGCCGGGCCGGAAGCGCTGGCCAACGCCCTCGGCGAGGTGCGCGACGTGCTCGAGGACGCCGACCGGCAGGTGGCGGCCCTGGCCGATGCGGAGCGCCTGGTCGGGCTGGCCGGCACCGTCAGCACGGTGGCCGCCCTCGACCTCGGCCTCGGCACCTACGACCGCGACAAGGTGCACCACCACCTCCTGCCCAGGGACGTCATCGAGGACTGGTTCCGCACCATGGCGATGGGCGACCGGGACGACCGGCTGGGCAACCCCGGTCTCGAGGCTGGGCGGGCGGACGTGATCGTGGGAGGCCTCTGCGTGCTGGTGGGGCTCCTCCGCCATCGGGGCCTCGACTCGTGCCTGGTCAGCGAGTCGGACATCCTCGACGGGCTCTGCCTGACCCTCGCCGGCCGCTAAGTTCCAGCCTCGTCATGACCCTCGTCGAGCGCGTGCTGATGGGCCCCGGCCCGTCGAACCCGTACCCCGAGGCCACCGCTGCGCTCGCCGCTCCGATGCTCGGCCACCTCGACCCGGTGTTCCTCGAGATCCTCGACGAGACCTGCGACCGGCTGCGCACCGTCTGGCGCACCGCCAACGCCCGCACGCTTCCGATCTCGGGCACCGGCTCGGCCGGGATGGAAGCCGCCTTCGTCAACCTCGTCGGCCCGGGTGACGTGGTCGTCGTAGGGGTCAACGGCCTGTTCGGCGAGCGCATGTGCGAGGTGGCCCGCCGTTGCGGTGCCGAGGTCGTGCGGGTCGAGGCGCCCTGGGGCCGAGCCCTCGACCCCGCCGACCTGCTCGCCGCCCACCGCTCGCCGAAGGTCATCGCTCTGGTCCACGCCGAGACCTCGACCGGGGTCGAGAACGACGTGGCCGCAGTGGCCTCCGGCAAGGGCGACGCCCTCGTGCTGGCCGACTGCGTCACGTCCCTGGCCGGGATTCCTGTCTCCATCGAGACATGGGGCGTCGATGTGGCCTACAGCGGCACCCAGAAGTGCGTGGGCGTCGCTCCGGGGCTGGCCCCGTTCACCATCTCCGAGCGGGCCTGGGAGCGCCGGGTCCCCACCCCGCAGAGCTGGTATCTCGACCTCGGGCTGGTCGGCGAGTACGTCGGCGGCCAGGTGGCGCGGAAGTACCACCACACGGCGCCGGTGGCCATGATCCGCTCGCTCCACGCCGGCCTGGGCGCTGTGCTCGACGAGGGACTCGACGCCGTGTGGGCCCGGCACGCCGAGTGCGGACGCCAGCTGCACGACGGCCTGGGCGCGCTCGGTCTCGAGCTGTTCGCCGAGGAGGGCCGCCGCCTGCCCGAGCTCACCACGGTGGTCGTGCCCGACGGCGTCGACTCGGCCAAGGTGCGAGCGCAGCTCCTGGAGCGCTTCAGCCTCGAGATCGGCGGCGGCGCCGGCGCCTACGCAGCCACGGTCTGGCGCATCGGGTGCATGGGCCACACGGCCCGGCCGGCCAACGTCGCCCTCCTGCTCGCCGCCCTGGCCGAGGTGCTCGGCCGTTGAGCATCCTCCGCACCGGCGCCCTCGAGCTGCGGGGCCGGCGGATCACCTTGCGCCCGCTCACCGCCGCAGACTGGGACCAGTGGCGCGAGGTGCGCACCTCGGGCCGCGACTGGCTGGTGAAGTGGGAGCCGGCGCCGCTGCCCGGGACGCCAGACCCGGCTGACGACCGCCGGGTGTTCGCCGCCCGCTGCGGGGCCCGGGACCGCGAGCGGCAGCTGGGCACCGGCTACGGGTTCGGTGTCTTCCTCGACGAGCGGTTCTGCGGCGAGATCAACCTGTCGGGGATCCAGCGGGGGCCGTTCCAGAACGGCTACGTCGGCTACTGGATCGACGAGCGGTTCGCCGGCAACGGGTACACGCCCGAAGCCGTCGTCGCCGTGTTTCGCTTCGCTTTCGAGGAGCTCCACCTGCACCGCCTCCAGGTGGCCATCATCCCCCGCAACGACGCCTCGAACCGCGTGGCCCAGAAGCTGAACCTGCGAAGAGAGGGCACCGCCCTTCGCTACCTCGAGATCAACGGCGTGTGGGAAGACCACTACCGCTACGCCATGACGGTCGAGGACTGGTGGGAGCGCCGCCGCGTCCTGCTCGAGGACTGGATCCTCTCCTGATGGCCCGAGTGGAGCAGCCACTCCTACGCTCGCCTGGATGAGCGTCGGCCCCGACGTGCGGGCCCGGCTGGTCCGGTTGCTGCAGGACTCCCACGCGGGGGAGCTGGCTGCGGCCCACGCTTACAGGAGCCACTGGAGGTCACTGCGGCGGCGCCCGGCGGCGCGGGCCGAGGTCCGGCGCATCGAAGAGGCCGAGTGGCACCACCGGGCTCTCGTCGCCGTCATGCTGCGCGAGCTGGGCGCCCGCCCACGCCGCCGGCGCGAGCTGCTCATGGCCGGCGTCGGACGGTTCTTCGGCGGCCTGTGCTTCGTGACGGGCTTCTTCGGTCCGATGTACGCCGCCGGCCGGCTCGAGGCCATGAACGTCGGCCAGTACGAGGCGGCCCGGGACATGGCCGGCGAGCTGGGCCTGGCCGCCTGCGCCGAGCAGCTCGAGGCCATGCGGGCCGAGGAGGACCGCCACGAGCGGTTCTTCGGGAACGAGGTGCGTGGCCACTGGCTCCTGCCCGTCACCAGCGCCCTCCTCCGATGGTCACCTCCGCCGATCGAGCCGCCGCGGCCGTAGGTCGCTAGGAGTCCTGTCCACCGACGAGCAGCGAAAGCTCACGCGCTCGGGCTAGGACTTGAGCCGGTTCTGGAGGGCGGCGAGGCGTTCGGTGAAGTCGGGCTGGTCGAGCGACCAGAGCTGCTCCTCCAGCTCGAGCTCGAGAGCCTCGGCGTGGGTCGTGACGCCCGTCTGGCGCCGCAGGGTCGTCTTCATCCGCCGGGCCAGCTCGGGCGGCCCCTCGGCGCAGCGCCGGGCCATGCCCAGGGCCGTCTCGAGAAGGTCGTCGTCGTCCACGCACCGCCAGACCAGGCCGGCTTGCGCCGCGGCCTCGCCGTCGAGGACCTCGCCGAACAGCAGGGTGGCCATCGCCGCCTGTGGCCCCACGATCCGCTGCAGCATCCAGGTGTGCCCGCCCCCGGGATGGAGGCCCAGCTGGAGGAAGCGTGTGTCGAAGCGGGCCCGCCGCCCGGCGACCCGCACGTCACACCCGAGCGCCAGGTTCATGCCGGCACCCACTGCGGCGCCGTTCACCGCCGCGATGGTTGGCAGGGGCGACCGGGCCACGGCCAGGAACCCCTCGTAGATCTGGCGGAGCCCGGTGGACCGGCTCCCCCGTGACGCCCCGAGGTCGGACAGGTCGGCGCCGGCGCAGAACGCCGGCGGCGCCCCGGTGACGACCAGTGCCCCCACCGACGGATCGGCCTCGAGCCGGTTCAGCGCGGCGACGATCCCCTCGACCAGTCCGGCGGTGAGGGCGTTGCGGCGGCCAGGGTCGTTGAGCCGAAGGAGGCCCACGCCGGCACCGATCTCGACCTCGACCAAACCCACCCGCGGCACGCTAACCCGGCGAGTCGGGCATAGCCGGAGGCGGGTTGGGGAATCGGTAAGGGGAGCCGAAGGGGGCAGCTGATGCTCGTCGACAGGGAGAGGACCCAGGTCGAGGTGACCGGGGACGAGGCCGCGGTGGGTGTGGCACGGCTCGAGCTGAGGCTCCCGCACACGGCCGAGAGCGTGCGGCGGGCCCGTCGCACCATCGCGGCGTTCCTGGACCCGTCGGATGTGCCCGTGACGATCGTCGAGGACGTGCTGCTCCTCGTCAGCGAGCTGGTCACGAACGCCTTGGTCCACGCCAACTCCCCGGCCGTCGTGCGGCTCGACGCCGACCTCGATCGCATCAAGGTGGCGGTGGCCGATCGGGACGCCGACAAGGCGCCGCGAGTCACCGAGCCCGGGCCTCTGGCCTCCTCCGGTCGAGGGGTCCTGCTCGTGGAGCGGCTGGCGGCCCGCTGGGGGGTCGAGTCTCAGTCCGAGGGCAAGATCGTCTGGTTCGAGCTGCCTCGCGGCGGCTGAGGAGGCTGCCCCGGCGCAGCCGCCACATCCTCAGCCCGCTCCTGATCCCCACCACCCGGCTCTGCCTCCCCGGGTTGGGGGGGCCGCCCGAACTCGTTGCCGGTCAGCCCGTCGTCCGACGGGATCGGCCCAGGTTGCGGCTCGGCTGGCTCTGGCCGGCGGCCGTCGTCGATGCCCATCTCCGCTCAGCCGGCCTTGGTGATGCCCGGGCTGCCCGCCGGATCCTCGGGGGCGGCTTCAGGGTCCATGCTCTCGGCCTACCCGCCGCCGCGCCTCATGAAGCGGTCGTTCGGGGCAAGGTGTGCAGCTGACGCAGCGATGGGTAGTCCGGCCCCAGCGGGCGGGAAGGAAGACCGACCAGGAGGCCGGAACGTGATCAGAGGTACCGAGCAGCAGGCTGGTCCGGTGGATCTCACCGTTCCTGCGTCCAGCGAGCACCTGCGGATCCTGCGCCTCGTGGCCGCCACCCTGGCCGCCGGCCTCGGGCTCGACGTCGACCAGCTCGACGACCTGCGGATCGCCGTCGACGAGCTGTGCAGCCTGCTGATCGAGCACGCTCCTGGAGGGTGCCAGCTGAGCATCACGTTGTTCGGCCAGGAGGGATCCCTGGTGGTCGAAGGACGCCTGAGCGAGGACGCCTTCATCGCGCCGCCGGATTCGGTGAGCAAGCTGATCCTCGACGGGCTCGACGTCGGGTGGAGCTGCGCCGCGCCCTTTCCGTCGTTCCGGCTGGTCACCACAGGCAGGCAGCATCGTGATGACTCCTGACGTCGAGGTCGAGCGCGAGCTGTTCGCCCGGTTCAAGCAGACGGGAGACCAGGCCATCCGCAACGAGCTGGCCGAACGTCACCGAGGCCTGGCCGTCACGCTGGCCCGCCGCTTCAACGGTCGCGGCGAGCCGCTCGACGACCTGTTGCAGGTGGCCATGATCGCCCTGCTCCGAGCCATCGAGCGGTTCGAGCCCGAGCGGGGCAACTCCTTCACCACGTTCGCCACGCCCACGGTGCTGGGGGAGCTCCGTCGTCACTTCCGTGACCACACGTGGGCCCTGAAGGTCCCGCGCCCGATCAAGGACCTGCACCTGCGGGTCCGTCCCGCCGTCGGCGAGCTCCGCACCGAGCTGGGGAGAGCCCCGACCGTGCCCGAGCTCGGCCGTCACCTCGGTTGCAGCGATGAGTCGATCATCGAGGCCCTCGAGGTCAGCGCCGCCTACCGCCCCGGGTCGATCCACGCCCCCCTGGCGGGCGGCGAGGGGTTGAGCATCGAGGACCGGCTGGCCAGCGACGGTGACCCGCTGCACTCCTTTGAGGTCGTGCAGACGGTTCGCTCCATCATCGCTCGCCTGCCCGAGCGCGAGCGGAGGGTCCTGCAGCTGCGCTTCTACGACGAGCTGAGCCAGTCCGAGATCGCCGAGCGGGTGGGGCTCAGCCAGATGCACGTCTCCCGGATCCTGCGCGCCACGCTCGATCGGCTCAGCCACCTCCCCGGCGTCAAGGAGGGGTGAGCCCCGACCTGCTCCAGTCACCGAGGGGCGGGGTGCCCACGTTCAACGTGGCCCGCCCCGTCCTGGGGCGCCCTCTACCGTCCTGACCGTCGATCCAGCCCAATGCGTTGGCCTCGGGACGACGCCGCGCTGCGGCCCTGAGCGGCCCGCACCCCCGCCCTCCGGTTGGGGCGGGCCCTCCTGGGGAAAGGCTCCGGTCAGGACCGCACGCTGGCGCTCCGCACGATCACTGGGTGGTGGGAGCAGTCGCTGGTCCCGAACCGGACACCGAACAGAGCCACGACGGCTCAGTGAACGTGGTCCTGGACTCCCTGCCGCCCAGCATCTCGGCCGCCCGGCGGGCCGTGGCGGAGCTCCTGGATCCGGCCGTGGTCCCGGCCGAGGTGGTGGAGGACGTGATGCTCCTCGTCTCCGAGCTGGTGACCAACGCCGTCCTCCACGCCCGTAGCGCCGTCCACCTCTCTGCCTGCGTCGAGCCGGGGCGGATCGTGGTGGCGGTGGGCGACGACGACCCCGACCACGGACCTCTCCGCCCGGACCGGGGGGCGTTGGCCACCTCCGGACGGGGCATCCGGCTGGTCGAGCTGCTCGCCTCGTCGTGGGGCGTCGAGACGGGCACGAGGTCGAAGGTGGTGTGGTTCGAGATCCACCACAAGTCCTCATCCCAGGCGCAGGCCGTCGTCGACCTCCGCCTGGCATAGCGACCCCCTGGCTCGTGCCGCCTTCTCAATGGGTGGGCTCTCCACCGTTGGCGTGATGGCCGTTCATGGCGAGGGCCAGCTCGTCGCTGTCACTCGCCTCGGTGTAGCGAGCCAGCACCAGGTCCAGGCAGTCACGCTGCCTCCCCACCACCGCCATCCAGGCATCAAGGACGGCAACGCCCTTCGCCGTCACGCTGTAGACGTTGCGGGTGGAGCCGGCGGTGGGCGGCTCCGGGGAGGACTCGAGGAGGCCGTCGCCCTCGAGGTCGGCCAGGGCGCGATAGACGCTGGGCCGGTCGACGGGGCCGAAGCCGAGACCCACCAGCGCGTCGACCAGGCGGTAGCCGTGGCAGCGCTCCTCGGTGAGCAGGAGGAGCAGTGACGGGTAGAGGAAGTGGCGGGGAAGCGAGGGGCGGACGTTGCACCGACGCCCGTCCGTCCCGGCGCCGTCGGGGTCTCGCGGACGGTCCAACTGCACCCCCAGGATCGCAGGCAGGCCGAGCGGCGAACCCGGTTTCATGTGCTAGCGCGAACGACTCGGGTGCGTCAAGGGTGACGTTGATCCTCTAGGGAGCTGCCGCTCTAGTCATCCGGCCAATAGGGGGGAAATCCACCCATTGCCGCCATCTCCGTCATGGCGTAGTGATGGAGAGCCGCTACCGGCCTGGTGTCCGGCGCCTGGCAGGAGGTCACTGCATGAGTTCCACAGTCGTTGTTCCCCCCGAGGAGACGGTCATCCATGTGCTCTGGATCAACGCAGGCCTGAGCTGCGACGGTGACTCCGTGGCGCTCACGGCGGCCACGCAGCCGAGCATCGAGGAGATCGCCCTCGGCGCCATGCCCGGCCTGCCGAAGATCGCCGTGCACTGGCCGCTGATCGACTTCGAGTGCGGGCCGGTCGGCGGGGCCGATGACTTCCTGGAGTGGTTCTTCAAGGCTGACCGCGGGGAGCTCGACCCGTTCGTCCTCGTGGTCGAGGGATCGATCCCGAACGAGGCGATCAAGGAGGAGGGCTACTGGTGTGGGTTCGGCAACGACCCGGCCACCGACCAGCCCATCACCACGAGCGAGTGGCTCGACCGGCTGGCCCCGAAGGCCCTGGCCGTGCTGGCCGCCGGCACCTGCGCCACCTACGGCGGCATCCACGCCATGGCCGGCAACCCGACCGGCGCCATGGGCGTACCCGACTACCTGGGCTGGAGCTGGAAGTCCAAGGCCGGCCTCCCCATCGTCTGCGTGCCGGGGTGCCCGGTGCAGCCCGACAACCTGTCGGAGACGATCCTCTACCTGCTGTACCAGGCCACCGGCCAGGCACCGATGATCCCGCTCGACGACGCCCTGCGGCCCACCTGGCTCTTCGGGGCCACCGTGCACGAGGGCTGTGACCGGGCCGGCTACTACGAGCAGGGCGACTTCGCCACCGAGTACGGCTCGCCCAAGTGCATCGTCAAGCTCGGCTGCTGGGGCCCGGTGGTGAAGTGCAACGTCCCGAAGCGCGGCTGGATCAACGGCGTGGGCGGGTGTCCGAACGTGGGTGGCATCTGCATCGGGTGCACGATGCCCGGCTTCCCCGACAAGTTCATGCCCTTCATGGACGAGCCGCCGGGGGCCCGCATCTCAACGGCGGCCAGCGGGCTCTACGGCTCGGCCATCCGGGGCCTGCGCAAGATCACCGCGAAGACGCTCGACGACGAGCCGAAGTGGCGAAAGCCCGGCAGGAAGATCCTGACCGGCTACACGGGGAACGGGAAGTAGGGGACCAGATGGCCATCACCGAGAAGAGGCCCGCCGCCCGGACGGGCAAGGAGACCGAGCTGGTCGAGATGGCGTGGGACCCCATCACGCGGATCGTCGGCAGCCTGGGAATCTACACCAAGATCGACTTCAGCGCCGGTCGGGTGGCCGAGTGCCACAGCACGTCCTCGATCTTCCGCGGCTACAGCAT
>JBKJUI010000085.1:0-3434 GCA_046590775.1 Acidimicrobiales bacterium | reverse complement strand
GTGCTCGGCGTCCTCGCCCTCCCGGAGGGGACGAAGCCTGGTGAGGTCACCATCACATCGGCCATCCCCTACACCGGCGGCGACGGGTTGGTGGCGGCCGCCTTCGACCGGTCCGCGGTCACCGAGCCGTTCAGTCGGCCCGTCCCCGGGCTTCCCCCGGAGTTCCAGGAGCTTGCCGCCAGAACGGTCGCTCCGGCCGGGCCGAGCGACCTCGAGCGGGTCACCGCGCTGGTCACGTTCTTCCGGGAGGGGTTCTCGGCCAACCGCACGATCGCCGGGGGAGGCCAGGCCGTGGCGCTGCTGCTGGCCTTCCTCAACAACCGGGTGGGCACCAGCAGCGAGCAGTTCGCTGCCGCCTTCGCCCTCCTGGCCCGCCAGCTGGGCATCCCGGTTCGGGTGGCGATCGGCTTCCAGCCGGTGACGGGATCGACGACGAAGGTCGTCACGAAGGGCGACATCCTGGCCTGGCCCGAGGTGGCCATGGCCGGCTTCGGCTGGGTGCCCTTCGACGTGACCCCGCCCGACGGCGCCACGCCAAAGGCGAAGCAGCCGGAGGTGCCGGTCGCCTCGGCGGCGGCGGCGTCCAAGAAGGTGGAGAGCGGCCAGATCGCCCCACCCGACCCGAGCCAGCCCGGTGCCGCCGGCCCGCGCCGCCGAGCCGGGTCGAGCACGGTCCGACGCCTGGCCGTCGCCGGCCTCGTGGTCGGCGCCCTGGTGGTGCTGATCGGTGCCGCCGCCCTCGCCGTGCTGGCCCTCAAACGCCGCCGTCGCCTCGCCCGTCGCCGCGCCACCTCGGCGTCGGCCAGGGTGATGGGGGCGTGGGCCGAGGCGCTCGACCGCCTGACCGAGCGGGGGCTGCCGCCGACGGTGAACATGACCGGCCGCGAGGTGGCGGCCGAGGCGGCCGAAGCGCTCGGGGAGCTGCCGGCCCGGCCGCTCCGACCGTTGGGGACGTTGGTCAACCTCGCTCTCTACACCGCCCCCGGCGATCTGCCGAGCGACGCCGGCGACCGGGCCTGGGACCACGTCGACGACCTCGACGCCGCGCTGCGCTCGGGCACCCGCGCCCGGACCCGCCTGCGCCTGGCCGTCGACCCGCGGCCACTCGTCCGCCGCCCGTGAGCACTGCCGGCTGATGGCCTCCCAGTCGGCTCGCTACCTGGTGCACGCCCGGGGTGAGGTGAAGCCCTTGGCGGTGGCGGCGGTCTTGCCAAAGGCGATCACGCTGACGCAGTAGGTGCGGTTGACGGCGTCGATGCCGCCGATGGCGAGGTTCGGGGTGGCGCCGGTGGTGAAGCAGGACGACCCCGTGGTGTCGCCCGTGCCGCACGGGTGGGTGGTGGTGCCGTCACTCGGGGTCAGGAACACGATGTACCCGGCGGGGAGGAACGTCGGCGGGGGCTTCCAGGTGACCTGGAGGTCGGTGGTCGTCGCCGCCACCACCTTCACGTCGGTCGGTGCGTTGGGATCGACCGACCACGTCGTGGTCGTCGGGCCGGCGGAGGTCGAGGGCCCAGGGGCCACGGTGGCCGGCGTCGCGCCCCTCGTCGTGGGGGGCGGCGTGGGCTTGGCCTCGTCGGCGGGGAGCACGAAGCCGAGGAGGGCGATCCCGGCCAGCAGGACGCTGGTGCCCACGATGGCGGCGATCGCCCAGCTGGGCAGGCGACGGGCGGCTTCCGACGGCGGCGCCGCGTCCTGCTGTTCCAGGGCCTCGGCCCGGGCCCGGGCCGCCCTCCCGCCGGGCAGGACGTTGGTGACGTTCCCCGCCGGGAGCTCGACCTCGGCGGACGCGTCGTTCGGGGACGGCACCATCGGCCGCTCGTCCAGGGCCGACCGGTTCCCGTCGGGGGCCTCGGTGGCGTCCTGCCCACCGATGCGCAGCTCGGTCCTCGGCAGGCCGACCGCCGCCTGGACCTCCTGCAGACGGGCACCCACGTCGGCGGCGGACGTCGGGCGGTCGGCCGGATGCTTGGCCAGGCAGGCGACCAGGAGCGCCTCGAGCCCCGGCGGCACGTCACCCCGGCCGATCGGGGGGACCGGGTCGCGCAGGACCCGGAGCATGAGGCTCAGCAGGGTTTCGTCGTCGACCGAGGCGAACGGGGCCCGGCCGGCCAGCGCCTGGTAGAGCGTCGACCCCAGGGAGTAGATGTCCGAGGCCACCGTGGCCCGGTTGTCCTCCAGGACCTCGGGCGGAGCGTGCACCGGCGTCATCGACTGGCTGGTCATGGTGGCCGTGGCGGCTTCGGCCACCGTGGAGATGCCGAAGTCGGTCAGGGCGGGCTCGCCGAAGGCCGAGATGAGGACGTTCTCGGTCTTCAGGTCCCGATGGAGGATCCCCGCCCGGTGGGCCGTGGCCAGGGCACCGCACAGCTTCACGCCCAACCGCAGGACCTCGTCGGGGGCAAGGGGGCCCGAGAGGCGCAGGACGTCGGCGAGCGAGCCCCGCTCGAGCAGCTCCATGGCGATGTAGGGCTGGCCGCCCTCGGTGACCCCCGCCTCGATCACGGTGACGATGTTGGGGTGACCCGAGAGGCTTCCGGCCGCCTGGCACTCCCTGTCGAAGCGCTCCTTGGCCTTGGCGCCGACCAGGTCGAAGGACAGGACCTTCAGGGCCACCTCACGGGAGAAGCCGTCCTGCCGGGCGCGGTACACCGTGGCCGACCCACCCACGCCGATCCGTCGAAGGTTGGAGAACCCGGGAATCGACACCCCGGTCGTACCTCCCGTCGCCACACCCGCCAGTCTTGCTCAGCCCACGTGGCCCGGGGAGGACGCGGCTCGCGCCGTCGCTGGCCGCTCGGCTGGGCCGGGCCCGGGAACCAGCGGGCCGCCGGCCCGCGCCCGCGAGGCCGACGACGGCCGCCACGATCTCGACGTCCCGCCGGGGCTTCCGGTCCGGCCCACAGCTGCCGGGCCGGAACCGTCCGCCCGGACCGCTTCCTCTGCCCGGGCAGAACTGTCGGCCTGGGCCGCTTCTTCTGCCCGGGCAGAACTGTCGGCCCCGCGGCCCATTCTGTGCGGGCAGCAGCGGGGCTCGTCCACGCTGAACTGCTCCTCGACGCTGGTTCAGGTGCTCCCGGGCCCTCGGCGGTGAGCATCTCGAGCCGGGGAGCGTCGGCTCAGGTGCAGACGGGGTTGGAGATCGGGCCCGGGCCAGTGTCGTAGACCGACTGGACGACGAAGCAGCGGGAGCCGGGGGAGGGGATGGAGATCTCGGCCTGGACGGCGGCCGGATCGCCCACGGGCTGCGGGGTGATCGGGTCGGTGGCCTCCCGTGAGCGGTGGGCCACGGTGAAGCCGGTCAGGCCGGTGCGGTCCTCGGGCGGCCGCCAGGTGACCAGGACCGTCACGGGGCCGTTGATCCGAACGGCCACGGCCCTCGGTGTCCGGGCGATGGCTGACGGCGCTGTGGACGAGGGGCTGCCGGCGATGGT
>JBKJUI010000030.1:0-3752 GCA_046590775.1 Acidimicrobiales bacterium | reverse complement strand
GTCAAGGTCGGCCTCGAGCTGTTCAGCGCCGCCGGGCCCGACGCCGTGGTGGCGCTGGCCGACCTCGGCTTCACGGTGTTCGTCGACCTCAAGCTGTGCGACATCCCCACCACGGTGGGCCGCGCCGCTCGGGTGCTCGGAGGCCTCGGCGCCGGCTACCTCACGATGCACGCCTTTGGCGGTCCCGTGATGCTCCGGGCCGGAGCCGACGGGCTGGCCGAAGGCGCGGCCGGCGCCGGCCTCCCGTCGCCGACGACGTTGGCCGTGACCATCCTGACCAGCGACGACACCGCGCCCCCGCACGTGCTCGGCTCCCGGGTGCGCAACGCCATGGAGGGCGGCTGCGGGGGGATCGTGTGCGCCGCCGCTGACGTCGCCGAGGCCAAGCGGCTCGGTCCGCGCCTGGTCGCCGCCGTCCCCGGCATCCGCCTCCCGGGCACCGACCCGAACGACCAGGCCCGGGCGGCGACGCCGGAGGCGGCCCTCGCCAACGGCGCCGACCTGCTGGTCGTGGGCCGCACCGTGACCCGCGCTGAGGACCGTGCCGCGGCGGCCGCGGCGGTGGCTGCGGCGGTCATCGCTGCGGCTTGAACGTTCCCGGCCATCGGCCCGTGGGCGCAGCCCCCTGCCTCGCTAGTGTCCCCGCCCATGCCGCAGCCGCCGCAAATCTCCCCTGAGGCTCGGGCCGCCGCCCTCGAGAAGGCGGCTGCCGCCCGGCGGCAGCGGGCCGAGCTCAAGGAGAAGCTGAAGATGGGCAGCGTCACGCTCTCGGAGCTCTTCGACCAGATCGGCGACGAGACCGTCGCCAAGATGAAGGTGCTCGCCGTCCTCGAGAGCCTGCCCGGCCTCGGCAAGGTCAAGGCCCGCCGCACGATGGAGGACATCGGCATCGCCGAGACCAGGCGGGTGCAGGGTCTCGGAGCCAACCAGCGCAAGGCCCTGCTGGACCGTCTCGACCCGTGATCCTCGTCCTCTCCGGCCCTGGCGGGGTCGGGAAGGGCACGGTGGTGCGGGCGCTCCTCGAGGTCGACCCCCGGCTTCGGCTCAGTCGCTCGTGGACGACGAGGCCTCGTCGCCCGGGTGAGTCGGCGGACGACTACACCTTCGTCGACCGCTCGGCCTTCGAGGCGCAGCTGGCTCGCGGGGGCTTCCTCGAGTACGACGAGTTCCTCGGCAACCTCTACGGGACCCCGGTCCCCGACACCCTCGACGACCCGGACCACGACCTCCTGCTGGAGATCAACGTCCAGGGGGCCGAGCAGGTGCGCCGCCACCGCCCCGGTGCACTGGTGGTGCTGCTCGTGGCGCCCAGCCGCGAGGTGCAGGAGGCCCGCCTCCGGGTCCGGGGCGACAGCGACGAGCACGTGGCCCAACGGCTGGCGCTGGCCGACGCCGAGGAGACCAAGGGGCGGCTCCTGTCCGACGTCATCGTGGTCAACGACGACCTCGACCGGGCTGTGGCCGAGGTGGCTGGTATCCTCGCAAGCCGCCGTCCCGGCAACTGACCCGTTGGAGACCCCCCACCCATGGCCGTGCTGCGCCGACCTTCGCTGATCGACCCGCCCATCGAAGAGCTGCTCGAGCGCGTCGACTCGAAGTTCACGCTGGTCACCCTCTCGGCCCGTCGGGCCCGCGAGGTCAACAGCTACTTCAACCAGCTGTCCGAGGGCCTCGGCTCCATCGTGCCGCCCCAGGTGGCGTCGGTCAGCCGCAAGCCCCTCTCCATCGCCCTCGAAGAGGTCGCCGAGGGCAAGATCGTCTACACCCGCCGGCCTCTCGCCGACGACGACGAGGGCGGCGAAGGCTGATCCGCACGTAGCCTGCCGAAGGTGGGAGCCCTGGCCGGCAGGCACGTCGTGCTGGGGGTGTGCGGGGGGATCGCCGCCTACAAGGCGGTCGAGATCTGCCGGCGGCTCTCCGACGCCGGTGCGCGGGTGAGTCCCGTCCTCACCGCCGACGCCCAACGCTTCGTCACGTCCCTCACCTTCAGCGCCCTGGCCGCCGAGCCCGCCCGCACGTCCCTGTGGGACGGCCCCGAGCCGAGCCCGCACACGCTGCTCGGCCAGCGGTCGTCGCTCGTCGTCGTCGCCCCGGCCACCGCCCGCCTCGTGGCCGCGTACGCCGCCGGTCTCTCCGACGATCTGCTCACGGCCACCCTGCTCATGGCCCACGGGCCGGTGCTGGTCTGCCCGGCGATGCACTCCGAGATGTGGGCCCACGCCGCCACCCGGGCCAACGTGGCCACGCTCGTGGCCCGGGGCGTGCACGTCCTCGAGCCCGCGGTGGGCCCCCTCGCCGCCGGCGACGTGGGACCAGGTCGGCTGCGGGAGCCCGACGAGGTCGTCGCCGAGGCCGAACGGATCCTGCAGGGGCTGGGCACGCTCGCCGGCCGGGTGGTGGTGGTCACGGCCGGCGGCACCAGGGAGGCCCTCGACCCGGTGCGCTTCCTGGGCAACCGCAGCAGCGGCAAGCAGGGTCACGCCGTGGCCGACGCCCTCGCCGGCCGGGGCGCCACGGTGCACCTCGTCACCACCGCCGCCCGGGATGCGGCGGCTGGCGTCGCCGTCCACAGGGTCGAGTCGGCCGCCGAGATGGAGGCGGCGGTGCTGGGCCTGGCCGAGGGCGCCGACGCGGTGGTGATGGCGGCGGCGGTGGCCGACTTCCGGCCCAAGGAGGTGGCCGCCTCGAAGCTGAAGAAGGAGGGCGGGCCGCCCGAGGTGGTGCTCGAGCCCACCCCCGACATCCTGGCCGAGCTCGGCCGGCGCAAGCGGCCCGGCCAGGTGCTGGTCGGGTTCGCGGCCGAGACCGAGGACCTGGTGGAGAACGCCACCGCCAAGCTCCGCGGCAAGGGGCTCGACCTGGTGGTGGCCAACGACGTCGGCCAGGCCGGCGCCGGCTTCGAGCACGACACCAACGCCGTCACCCTGGTCGGCCGTGACGGCGACGTGCGCCGGCTGCCCCTCATGTCGAAGCGGGCCGTGGCCGAGGCGATCGCCGACGAGCTGGTGGCCAGGCTCTCCTGAGGCTGGCGGTCGGCCCCGCCGACCTGCGAACCTCTGGGACGCCATGAGCACCTACACGTTCACGTCCGAATCGGTGACCGAGGGCCATCCCGACAAGATGGCCGACCAGATCTCCGATGCCGTCCTCGACGCCATCCTCGCCGAGGACCCGAACGGACGGGTGGCGTGCGAGACGCTCCTCACCACCGGGCTCGTGGTGGTGGCCGGCGAGATCACGACCACTGCGTACGTCGACATCCCGAGCATCGTGCGCCAGACCGTGCTGGACATCGGCTACGACGACGCGGCCTACGGGATCGACGGCACCACCTGCGGCGTCATCACCTCGATCGACGAGCAGAGCCGCGACATCGCCCAGGGCGTCGACACGGCCTACGAGGTGCAGAAGGGCACCAGCGGCGAGGACATCCTCAGCAGCCAGGGCGCCGGCGACCAGGGGATGATGTTCGGCTACGCCTGCGACGAGACCGACGACCTGATGCCCCTGCCGATCTGGCTGGCCCACCGGCTCGCTCAGCGCCTGGCCCAGGTCCGAAAGCAGGGCGTGCTCGGCTACCTGCGGCCCGACGCCAAGACCCAGGTCACCTTCGAGTACGAGGACGGCCGTCCGGTTCGGCTGAAGACCGTGCTGATCTCCACCCAGCACGACCCGGGGGTCGACTTCGACATCCTGCTCAAGCCCGACCTGAAGGACCACGTCATCAGCCCGCTGGTGCCCGACGCCTTCAA
>JBKJUI010000510.1:0-4404 GCA_046590775.1 Acidimicrobiales bacterium | reverse complement strand
GCCGCCGACCGCGCCCGGGTGGTCGGCCGGGTGGCGGCGTTCGGCGTGCCGCAGGGCGCTGTCCTCACCCCGAAGCACATCTCGTCGTCCCCGGCCATCGAGGCCGGCAGCGCCGTTGTCGGCTTGGCGTTGCGGGCCGGGCAGTTCCCGGCCGGGGTCCGCCCGGGGGACCGGGTGAGGCTGGTGTCGACCGCCGGGCAGAGCCAGTCCGACCAGGCCGGCCTGGGGACGGTGCTCGTGGCCGAGGCGAAGGTCTTCTCGGTGGGCGCCGAGACCGGCCAGGGTGGCACGTTGTGCGTCGTCGTCCGTGACGGCGACGCCGCCAAGGTGACAGCGGCCGCCGCTTCGGGGTCGGTCGGTGTCGCCCTGCTGGGCGGTGCGCCGTGAGTCTGGTGGCCGTCGTCGGGGCCCGTTCGGCGGGGACGACAACGACTGCGGTCGCTCTCGCCGCGGCGTGGCCGGGCGGGCGGGGTGTGGTGGCCGAGTGCGACCCCGACGGCGGGTGCCTGGCCTTGGCCGCCGAGCTGCCGTCCGACCCCGGGCTGGCGTCACTGGCCGTCGCCGCCCGTCCGGGGATGACCGCCGGGCTGTTGACCGCCCAGCTGCAACGCCTCGGCGGGGGCCCACCGGTGCTGGTCGGCCCCCCCGGTCCCGATCAGGCCGCTCAGGCCGTGGCCGCCACCGCCGCTCTCTTGCCCCAGCTGGCGGACGCGGAGGGGTGGGTGTGCGTGGCCGACTGCGGCCGCCTCCGCCGGGGCAGCCCGGCCAGCCAGCTGCTGGGCGCCGCCGACGCCGTGGTCCTCGTCGTCGAGCCGACCTCCGAAGGCGTCGGCCACGCCAAGGCCCGCCTGGCCGCGGTGCCGCTCAACCCGGACCGCACCGCCGTGCTGGTGATCGGGGCCCGCCCCTACAGCCTGGGGGAGGTCGCCGCCGAGCTCGGCCTGGCCCAGCTGGGCATGCTCCCCGCCCACCGCCAGTCCGCCGAGGAGCTGAGGGAGGGGCGCGCCGGCCGCCGCAACCCGCTCGTCCGGGCCGCGGGCCCGACAGCGGCAGCCATCGCCGAGCACCTGAGGGTGAGGTCGGCGGCATGAGCACCAACGGCAACGGGAACGGGAACGGGGCGGCTACCCGGGCGGCACCGGTCGATGTCGAGGTCATCGTCCGCGACGTGCGAAGCCGGGTCGGCTCGGCGTTGAGCGACGAGCAGGAACGCCGGGACCGGGCCGGCGACACCGTCCTGTCAGGTGACGACGAGCGCCAGTGGGCCGTCGACGCTATCTGGCGCACGTTGGATCGCGTCACCGCCGAGCGGCTGGCCGCCGGCGTCGCACCGCTCGACGCCGACTCCGAGACCCGGATCGTGGGGATGGTGCTGTCCCGACTGTTCGAGGCCGACCGGCTGCAGCCGTACCTCCTCCGGCCGGACGTCACCGACATCCGCATCGAGGGCAACGAACCGGTCTGGCTCAGCCTGACCAACGGTGAGGAGGTCCGGGGCGACCCGGTCGTCGACCACGACGACGAGCTCCCCGAGCTCGTCCGCGAGCTGTCCCGCCGAGCCGGCAACGAACGCCGCTGGGACCAGGCGGCACCCAAGATCGACGAGCAGCTCCTCGACGGCAGCCGCCTCTCCGGGCTCGGCTGGGTCTGCGATCGCCCGAACGTGTTCATCCGCCGGCACCACCTCGTCGACGTCGACCTGGGCGACCTGGTGGCCAACGGGACGATGACCCAGCTGTGCGCCAGCTTCCTCACCGCCGCAGTGCAGGCCCGGCTCAACATGGTCATCGGCGGCGGCCTGGGCGCCGGGAAGACCACCCTGCTCCGGGCGTGCGCCTCGGCGATCGAGCCGACCGAGCGGATCTGCACGATCGAGACCGGCTACGAGCTGGCCTTCGACCGGCTGCCGAAGCGGCACAGCGACGTCCTCGCCCTCCAGGCCCGGGAACCGAACATCGAGGGGGAGGGGGAGGTCACCTGCACCAAGTTGGTCGAGTGGACCAAGAAGACCAACGCCAAGCGGGTCATCGTCGGCGAGGTCGTCGGCGCCGAGGCCTACGCCATGTTGGACGCCATGAGCTCCGGCTCGGCCGGGTCGATGTGCACCGTGCACGCCAACGGCAGCGCCGAGGCCATGGACCGCCTGGCCAACCTGACCGTCAACGCCAACCCGGGCATGACCTTCACCCAGGCGTACCGGCTGCTGTCACTCGCCGTCCGGCTGTCGGTCCACATGACCCGGTACCCGATCGGCGGGTCCCGCCGTGTCGTGTCGTCGATCAGCGAGGTCGTCGGCTGGGGTGAAGCCTGGGCCGAGACCAATGAGCTGTTCAGCCTCGGCCCCGACGGCATGGCGCAGCCGACCGGTGTCGCCCTGTCCGTTGACACCTCGGAACGGTTGAGGGCAGCCGGCTTCCACGACCAGTGGCTCCAGCGAGGCCAGCTGTGACCGCCCTCGCACTGCTCCTCGGGCTCGGCACCGCCGGCGGCCTGTGGATCGCCGCCATGTCCGTCGTCGCCCCGCCGCAGTGGCGCACCGGTACGCGCCGCGCCCGCTACCCCGACATCGGGAAGCGGCTCCTGCAAGCCGCGGCCGCCGCTGTCGTGCTCCTCGTCGTCACCCGGTGGCCGGCGGCCGTCGCCGGCGGCGCCGCCCTCGGCTTCTTCGGCCCCGACCTCCTCGCCACCCGCACCACCCGCACAGCCGACGCCACCATGTCGGCCGCCATCGCAACCTGGTGCGAGATGCTCCGCGACACCCTCTCCTCCGGCGCCGGGCTGCAACAGGTGATCATGGCCACCGCACCCATCGCCCCCGCCCCGCTCCGACCCGCCCTCAACCAGCTCCAAGCCCGCCGGCGGGCCGGTGTCCCCCTCGTCGACTCGATCGCCGCGCTCGCCGGCGACCTCAACGACCCCACCGGCGACCTCGTCGTCTCCGCCCTACTCCTTGCAGCACGAGGAGAAGCCCGCGACCTGGCCAACCTGCTGAGCCAGCTCGCCGAGATCGCCCGCGAGAACGCCACCATCCGACTAAAAGCCGACGCAGCCCGGGGGAGCACCCGCACCGCGACACGCGGCATCACCGGCGTCACCGTCGTCATGGCCCTGACCCTCAGCGTCGTCGGTCGCGACTACCTGGCCCCCTACAACACCTTCGTCGGCCAACTCGTCCTCTGCCTCGTGCTCACCGGCTTCGGCGCAGCCCTCTGGTGGATCCAAAGGCTCAACCGGTCCCAACCCCCCAACAGGTTCCTGAGAACACCATGACCCCAGGAGGACCCATGCACAGAGGGAGACGACTGCGAGGCCACCTGGCGGTACTGGCCGTCATCGTCGCCCTCACCGCCGGGTGCCGGCGCAGCGACGCTGGGACAGGAGCTCTCGACACGATCCCGGACACCGTGACTACGACAGAACAGCAAGCGACGACTACGACGACCCTGACCGACGAGCAGGCCGCATACAACGTCTACCGCGCTTTCCTCGACACCGCACAGGCCATCGGCAGCGACTTCAACCGGGACGCTCGAGACGGGAGCCTCGGCCCCTACACGACCCCCGCCTACCGAGAGCAGATCGAGGTGAACCTCTACGGCTTGAAGAAGAACGGCCTGTTCCTGAAGGGGGAGACCGTGACCCGCTTGATCTCCTCCTCGATACCGAAAGAGAACCAGCTGCTCCTGAAGGTATGCAGCCGCGACGACGTCGATCAGGTCGACCGAACGGGCAAGCAGCTATCCGAACCCGGGATCGGCAAACCGCAGGTGCAACATGTCGGTCTCGTCCGGCAGGGATCGACGTGGCTGGTGGACGGATCAGGCCCGACGGGAGAACCATGCGACGTCTGATGATCGTGGCTCTTCTTGCGGCGAGCCTCGTGCTCGCCAGTCCAGGAAAGGCCTGGGCCGGTAGTGCCGGCGGCGTGAAGGAGAACGGCACCGGCGGCGAGGTTCGTCTCGATCTCCCGGGGACGCCTGGAGGGGCTTCCACCGGCGGAGGTGGCTCGACTGGTGGCAGTGCCGGCGGAGGCGGTCGGCGCGTGTCAATCGGCGGGGGTGGCGGCGGTGGCGGTGGCGGTGGCGGTGGGAGCAATTGCACGACATCGTCTTCGCCGGCGCCCGAGTATGGACCGGGTGCTCAGGTGAGGACCCAAGTCTGCGGGGGCAGGGCGGGGACGTCCACGATCTTCGTTCCGACCCCGGGTGTCCCTGCGGCTCCCGGTACGCCGGCGGCGCCGCCGCCTCCGCCGTCTGGTGCTGAGGTGGCGCAGATGGCGTTGGCGTCGTTCACGTTGATGACGCCGTCGATTGGGTCGACGGCCGATGGGGGGGTGGTGCGGTTCCCGCAGTGGTTCTGGTTGGACCAGGGTTGGTCGGAGCAGTCGGCGTCGGCGTCGTTGCG
>JBKJUI010000497.1:0-3237 GCA_046590775.1 Acidimicrobiales bacterium | reverse complement strand
GCTCCCGGGGAGGCGAGGAGCGGGAGGCCCTGCTCCAGCGAGGCGTGGGCTGTGAGGTGGTCCCTGGCGTCACCGCCGCCACCGCTGCGCCCCTGGCGGCCGGTGTCCTCCGCGGCCGGACGGTGACGATCCTGGCCGGCAACGACGATCCCGTCTACCCGGCGCTGGACGTCCGCACGCTCGCCGCCCCGAGGTCGTCCCTCGTCGTGCTTACGGGCCGGGCCCGCCAGGGCATCCTCGCCCAGGGGCTGATGGAGGCCGGGCTCGACCCCTCCACGCCCTGCACCGTGGTCCACGGCGCCACGCGACCCGACGCCGCGGTGGTGGCGTGCCCGCTCGAGGAGCTCGGCGAGACCCACCTCCCGGCGCCGACCACCGTCGTCATCGGTCCGGCCGGCCCTGGCCGCGCGGAGGCCCGCCGTGCACATCCCTGACGGCTGGGTCGACCTGCCGACCTCAGGCGGGGCCGCCGTCGCCGCCGCCGCCGCCGCCGTCGTGGCCGCCCGACGAACCGCGACCCGGCTGAGGGAGCGGGCGACGACGCTGCCGGCCGTGCTCGTCGCCTACCTGCTGGTGGCGCAGCTCCCCGTCGTCCCCCTCGGGGTCGGCACCAGCGCCCACCTCGTCGGAACCGGGCTGGCCACGGTGCTGGTCGGCCCGGCGGTCGCCATCGTGTGCGTGGCCGCGGTGGTGGTCGTGCAGGCGCTCGTCCTGGCCGACGGCGGCGTCACGGCTCTCGGCCTCAACCTCCTCGTCAACGGCATCGCTCCGGCCCTGGCGGCGGCAGCCGTGCTGGCCACCGGTCGCCGTCTGGCGGGAGGCGACGCCCGGCGCCTCCCGGCCATCGCCGGCGTGGCTGCCGGCGTCGCCACCCTGGCCGGCGCCGCCACCGCCGCCGCCGAGCTGACGATCGGCGGCACGGACGTCATCCCGCCGGGGACGGTGGCGGCGGTGATCGGCGCCTCCCACCTCGTGGTCGCCTTCGTCGAGGGAGCGCTGACGGCCGGCGTCGTCGGGGTGGTGGTCCGCCTCCGCCCCGACCTGCTCTCCCCCTCCCGCGAGTGCCCACTTCTGGTCCCCGGAGGGGCCAGAGGTGGGCAGACTCCAGCGGTCCTGCAGGAGGACCGGTGAGCGGGCGCCACGGAGCCGAGGCGCGACGGGGTGAACGGGTCCTTGGGCCGCTCGACTCGCTGGCGCCCGAGGCCAAGCTCGTCGGGCTTCTCGGCTTCCTCGTGGTGGTCGCCGTCACGCCGCCGACCCACCCGTGGGCGCTGGCCGCCCAGGCCTCGGTGGCCGTCGCCATCGCCGCCGTCGCCCTGGTCGAGCCGCGCGCCGTCCTGCGCCGGCTCGCCATCGACCTCCCACTCGTCGTCCTCGCCCTCACCTACGCGGTTGCCGGCTCCGGCCCGAGGGCGACCGTGCTCGGGCTCTCGCTGTCGGCCTCCGGGCTGCGGGTCGGCCTCGCCCTTCTGGCCAAGGCGACCATCGGGATCGTCGCCGTCTCGGCTCTGGCGGCCAGCACCAGCGTGTCCGAGGTCGTCGCCGGCCTGCGCCGCCTGCACGGCCCCGGGTGGCTGTGCGACCTCGTAGGCCTCTCCGCCCGCCAGGTCGGCGTCCTGGGCGACGACCTCGACCGGCTCCGCCTCGCCGCGGCCATGCGGGCCGGGAGCCGGGGCCGCCGCGCCCAGTGGGGTGGTGTGGCCCGGGCCCTCGGCGTCTCGTTCGTGCGCGCCACCGAGCGGGTCGACCGCCTTCAGCTCGCCGCCCAGGCCCGGGGTGGCGCCACGCTCGGGGCGATGGTCAGGACCGCCACGCCGGTGCCGTCGGCCACCATGGCCGGCTGGACCAGGGCCGCCCTCCCTGCCGCCGGGGCGCTCGCCGCCCGTCTGGCCCTGTGACCGCCGACGGCGGATCCCCCGCCCCGAACGATGGCGACGTGGGTGCCGATGGCGTCCCCCGACGCCACGCAGCCTCCGGGGAGGCGCCACCGGCCCTCCTCGTCGTCGGGCACGGCAGCCGCGACGCCGCCGCCAGCGCCGAGCTGGACCGGCTCGTGGCCGTCGCCGCCAGCCTGCTGCCGGGCACTGCGGTTGGAGCCGGCTACCTCGAGCTGGCCGAGCCCCACGTCGACGACGCCCTCGACGCCCTGGTGGCCGGCGGGGCCACCGACATCGTGGCCGTCCCCGTGGTGCTCTTCGGCGCCGGCCACCTGAAGGACGACGGGCCGGCGGTGCTCGGCCGGGCCCGCCGACGCCACCCGCACGTCCGGTTCCGCCTCGCTCGCGACCTGGGCGTCCACCCGACCGTGCTGGCTGTCGCCGAGGACCGGGCGCGCACCGCGCTCGGGCAGGCCGAGCCGGATCGCACCGCCGTCGTCCTCGTCGGTCGTGGCTCGACCGACCCAGATGCGTGCGCCGAGATGGTCAAGCTGGCCCGCCTGCTGGAGGACGGCCGGGGCCTCGGTTCGGTGGAGGCGGCCTTTCTGGCCATGAGCCGGCCCGACCTGGAAGGGGCGCTGGAGCGATGCCGACGCCTCGGCGTCGAGCGGGTCGCCGTCGTCCCCCTCTTCCTCTTCGCCGGCGTGCTCGTGGAGCGCGTGGCCGAGCGGTCGATGGCGTGGGCGGCCGAGCATCCCGACGTCGTGGTGACGGTGGGGCGCCACCTGGGTCCCGATCCCCGCCTGGCCGCACTCGTGGTCGAGCGGTACCGCGAGGCCCACCAGGGCGACGTCCGCATGAACTGCGACCTCTGCGTGTACCGGGTCCGCCTGCCGGGCTTCGAGGAGAAGCTGGGGACACCGCTCTCGCTCAGCCCGCCCGAGCGGGCCGGTCGCGGCTGGCGGGCGCGCCGGGCGGCCAACCAGGACGCCGAGCGGGCGTCGCAGCGGCGGGAGCGGCCGAGGACGGGGCTGGGTCGCCGGCGCGGCCTCCCTCCCGCTCCCGGCCGCGCCGGCCCGGCGATTCGGGTCAGCGGCCTCATCCACACCTTCCCTGACGGCACCCGGGCGCTGGCCGGCGTCGACCTGCTCGTGGAGGAGGGCCAGCGCGTCGCCGTCCTCGGCCCGAACGGCAGCGGCAAGACCACCCTGGCCCTGCACCTCATCGGTGCCCTCGAGCGGCAGGCCGGCGCCGTCAGCGTCACCGGGCTCGACGTGGACAAGGCGAACCTGGCCGAGGTCCGCCGCCGGGTCGGGTTCGTCTTCCAGGACCCGGACGACCAGCTGCTGCTGCCGACGGT
>JBKJUI010000386.1:0-4564 GCA_046590775.1 Acidimicrobiales bacterium | reverse complement strand
CCGCCCGAGGCGGGCCTGACGTGGATGTCGGTCATGGGTGCCCCCGATTCCTGTCCCGCGAAGCGTAGGCCGGTCAGGTGGGGGTGGCGGTGGCCAGGTCGCGCAGCCGGGGCTGGGCGGCGTCCTTGGCCGACAGCCGCGACCGATCGGCCGGGTCGACCGGGACAGGCCACGGGATGGCCAGGTCGGGGTCGAGCGGGTGAACGCAGGCCCCGGCCATGCCCGGCTCCCACTCCTGGTCGAAGCAGTAGAGGTACTCGCAGTCGGTGACGGCCTGGAGCCCGTTGCCCACGCCCGGAGGGACGAGCGCCTGGACGCCGAGGACGAGCGGCGCGGTGACGACCCGGCCGTGCCCGGCACCCTGGCGCAGGTCGACCCACACCCCGAAGGCCTCGCCCTGGGCCACCCCCACCAGCTTGTGCATCGACTCGGCGTGGATCCCGCGGACGGCGCCGGCCCGGGTGGCGGTGAGGTTGACCTGGCGCACCTCGAGGGGCGGCAGGCCGAGCGCCGACAGGGTGGACGGCCGGAGGATCTCCCGGACCGCTCCCCGCTCGTCATCGGCCACCTTGGTGCGGATCAGGTGCAACCCCTCGATCGCCGTGGGCTCGGCCGTCGCCTCGGAGATGGCCACGACGATCAGACGGCGAAGCGGCCGTAGCCGCCCCGGTAGAACAGGAGGGGGCTTGCCTCAGACGCAACCCCGAGGTCGACCACCCGGCCCACGGCGATGTCGTGGTCGCCGGCGTCGTGGACGGCCGCCATCTCGCACTCGATCACGGCAAGGCAGCCCTCCAGCAGCGGGGCGCCGGTGATCCCCGGTCGCCATCCCACGCCAGCGAACTTGTCAGCACCCTTGATGGCGAACCGGCGGCCGAGGTCCTCCTGGTCGTCGGCCAGCACGTTGGCGCAGAAGTGCCCGGCGGCGCGGATGTGGGGCCACGACTGCGATGCCTTGGCCGGCACGAACAGCACCAGCGGAGGGTCGAGCGAGACCGAGGCGAAAGACTGGCAGGTGAGGCCCACCGGCGCGCCCTGATCGGAGGCCGTGACGATCGTGATCCCGGTGCAGAAGTGGCCGAGGACCGTGCGGAACGTCGCAGCGTCGAACTCGGGCACGGCGGGGCAACCTAGCGGCGATACTCGGCCTGACGTCGCCCTGGTCGCTCGTGTGGCAGCCTCTCCTCACTCGTGCCTGGAGGTGGAGCGTGGCCAAGTTCGGAGCGGTCGACGGCGGCGGGCTCAGGTGCAGCTTCTGCGGCAAGCCGGCGCAGCAGGTCAAGAAGCTCATCGCCGGCCCCAGCGTGTACATCTGCGACGAGTGCGTGGAGATCTGCAACGACATCCTGCTCGAGGAGGGTCACGTCGCGATCCATCACACCTCGGGCGACGCGCTGGCCGTCCCGCGCCACGAGCTGACGAGCGTGGTCAGGACCCTGGATCAGGCGGTCGGCGCCATCGGCCTCACGAACGCGGCCGTGGCCGACGACGCGGCGCGCCTGGCCGGGCGTCTCCACCGCCGGCTCCAGACCCGTCCGCCGGAGGACGAGGACGAGCCCCCCGATCCGTCCGCCGCAGGCGACGAGCCGGCCGAGAACTAGAAGGGCGGGCGCCGACCTTGGTTGAGCACGCGTGGCCCAACGGGCTCGTGGTCGTGCTGAAGCGAGGGTGCCCCACCTGCGAGGTGGTGGTCCCGGTGCTGGGTCAGCTGGCGGCGGCAGGGCCGTTGACGGTGGTGAGCCAGGACGACCCGTCCTTCCCGGAGGGGCTGGACCCGCTCGACGACTCCGACCTGCGGCTGTCCGAGCACCTCCGGCTCGAGACGGTCCCCACGTTGCTGCGGTTCGAGGCGGGACAGGAGGTGGGGCGAACGGCCGGGTGGAAGCGATCGGCGTGGGAGGAGCTGAGCGGCGTGACCGGCCTCGGCCCCGACCTGCCCCCGCAGCGGCCTGGATGCGGCTCGCGCACCCTCGACCCTGACGTCGTCGATCTGCTGCTGGTGCGCCGCCTCGGGTCCAGCCTGCAGAGCCGCCGGCTCGAGATCGGCGGGCTCGAGGACGACCTGGAGGCGATGTTCGACCGGGGCTGGACCGACGGCCTGCCGGTGGTGCCGCCCACCCCGGCCCGGGTGCTGCGCATGCTCGAGGGGACCAGCCGCTCGCCGGACGAGGTGGTGGCCGTCGTCCCTCCCGACCTGGTCCCGTGCACGGTCGAGAAGGTGGCCGTGAACGCGGTGCTGGCCGGCTGCCGGCCCGCCTACCTGCCCGTCGTCCTGGCCTCGGTCGAGGCGGCCTGCACGTCGGAGTTCAACGCCCACGGGCTCCTGGCCACCACGTACTTCAGCGGCCCGGTGGTGGTCGTCGACGGGCCGGTCACCGGCGAGATCGGTATGAACGGCGGGGTCAACGCCCTCGGGCAGGGCAACCGGGCCAACCTCACGATCGGGCGCGCCCTCCAGCTGGTGATCCGCAACGTGGGCGGAGGACGCCCGGGCGGGGTCGACCGGGCCACGCTGGGCAACCCCGGCAAGCTGTCCTTCTGCTTCGCCGAGGACGAGGCGGGCTCCCCGTGGCCGTCGCTCGCCGCCTCGCTCGGCGCCTCTGAGGGAGGATCGGCCGTCACCCTCTTCGCCGGTGAAGGCGTGCGCGGCGTGGTCGACCAGGCCTCGCGGACGGCGGACAGCCTGGCCCGCTCCCTCGCCGCCTGCCTGCGCACCGTGGCCCACCCGAAGCTGCCGATCGCCTTCGACGCCCTTGTCGTCGTGTGTCCGGAGCACGCACGCGTGTTCGCCGGCGACGGCTGGACGAGGGAGCGCCTGATCCGGGAGCTCGACGGGCTGCTGCAGCTGACCGGCGGCGAGATCGTACGGGGGGCCGGCGGGATGGCCGAAGGGGTGCCGCCCGCCTTCGAGGGCGTCGACCTCCCGAAGTTCGGACCCGGCGGCCTGCTCGTGGCCCACGCCGGAGGCACCGCCGGGATGTTCTCGGCGATCATCGGGGGGTGGGTGAACGGTGAGATGGGCAGCCAGCCGGTGACCAGGGAGGTCGACCCGTGGCGCTGAGCGAACCCGCAAGCGCAGGGACGGTGACCGTCCTCGACCCGACGGGCGAGCAGCAGCCGGCGGGGCGGCCCCGAGCACTGCGACCCCCGTCCCTCGCCGGCCTGGTCGTCGGCCTGCTCGACATCTCCAAGCCGAGGGGTGACGTCTTCCTCGACCGGGTCGAGGAGGTGCTGGCCGGCCGAGGGGTGGCGATCCGCCGCTACCGGAAGCCGACCTTCGCCAAGCCGGCTCCCGAGGACCTGCGCCACGAGATCGCCCAGCACTGCCAGGGCGTGATCGAGGCGCTGGCCGACTGAGGCTCGTGCACGTCGTGCAGTGTGCACGACATCGTGGGCCTCGAGGCGCTCGGTATCCCCGGGGTCTTCGCCGCCTCCACCGAGTTCGTCGACGCAGCCGCCGCCCAGGCGCGCTCGCTCGGCGCCGACCCGGCGGTCGTGTTCGTGCTCCACCCGATCCAGGACCGGACCGACGACGAGATCCGGGCTCTGGCCGATGCTGCGGTCGACGGCCTGCTCGCCGCCCTCGTGGACGCGTCAACCTGAACGGGGTTCCGGGCGTCTGTCGTCCATGGTCGCGGTCGTGGCGGTGGGGGTGACGGACTGGGACGAGGTCGAGGGGCTCTACCGCGCCCAGCGGGCCGACCTCGTCCGCCTGGCCGGCCTCCTGCTCGACGACCCGGGTGCGTGCGAGGAGGTGGTGCAGGACGCCTTCGTCGCCTTCCACCTCCACCGGAGCACGGTCGCTCCCGATCGGGTGCCGGCCTACCTGCGCAGCGCCGTCCTCAACGCCGCCCGCTCGCGCCTGCGCCGCCGGCGGGTGGCCGATCGGCTGGCCCGGGTGCGACCGGGCACGCCGGCCACCCCTGAGGAAGAGGCGCTGCTGGGCGACCGTCGGGCCGCCGTGCTCGACGCCGTGCGCCGCCTGCCCCGCCGCCAGCAGGAGGTGGTGCTGTTGCGCTACTGGCTCGACCTGTCCGAGGCCGAGATCGCCACGACCCTGCACATCAGCGCCGGGAGCGTGAAGACCCACGCCTCCCGGGCGCTCGCCGCCGTGGCCCGCACGCTTGGAGACGAACGATGAACGACGAGGAACGAGAGCTGCGCAGCGCCCTCTCGGCGCGGGCGGCCGAGGTGCCCGTCGGGCGGGCCGACGAGCCCGGGCTGGGACGGCGCCTCGCCGTGGTCCGGCGCCGACGGCGCCAGGCCAGGACGGTCGGCGCCGCCATCGCCCTCGTGGCGCTGCTCGGGGCCGCGTCGTTCGTGGCCGCCGACGGCGACCAGGCGGGCAACGTGGTGGCCGGCCCCGACACGTCCGCCGTCGAGACGTCGGCCACGACGCTCGAGTCCACCGTCCCGGTCGACACCAACCCCACGGTCGCGGTCGCTCCGACCCCCACGAGCACAGCTCCCCCGGGCCCCGGCGCCACCACGTCCTCAGCACCCACCACCGTCCCGAGGACGACGACGACCACCGCCCCCCTCCCCCCGGTGCCCGATGACGCCA
>JBKJUI010000375.1:0-12565 GCA_046590775.1 Acidimicrobiales bacterium | reverse complement strand
CCGCAGGCCCGGCTGGCTCGCCGGGCAGCCGGTCGGCGTCGAGCACGGGCTGGGCCGTGGCGGCCAGCGCATCGAGGAGCGCCACCGGGTCGAACCCGGGGTCGAGCACGGCTGCGGCGCCGAGGTGGCTCCAGCGCTCGTCGCGGCCGCCGACGACCAGGACGGGGCAGCGGGTCGGGCCGCCGGCCAGGAGGTCGCGGTCGAGGCCGGAGACAGCGGCGTCGACCAG
This sequence comes from Acidimicrobiales bacterium, assembly GCA_046590775.1. Lineage (GTDB taxonomy): Bacteria > Actinomycetota > Acidimicrobiia > Acidimicrobiales > JAUJNH01 > JAUJNH01. Next base: position 12,336 of record JBKJUI010000375.1, on the reverse strand, counting down.
GGCGGCGGACACCGGTCGGGGGCCGGCGAGCCGGGCTCGCAGCTCCTCGGCCGACTGGCAGCGCAGGAGCTCGACCGGCAGCGTGCCGGCGGTGGCCCAGTGGGCCAGCTGGCCGAACCAGGCTGACCGGGCGGGGGCCAGCCCGAGGACGACCCAGCGGTCGGCCATCAGCCGCCTCCAGCCGGACCGGTCGTCGAGCCGACCGACGCGCTCGCCCGCACGACCGTGAGCGATCCTGCAGCCGAGGCCCGCACCAGGGTCTCGACGGCGTTGGGGTCGGCGAGGGCCACCGTGTAGATGAAGCCCGCCGCACCCTGGCGGTTCTGGCGGTCGATGACGCGAGCCGACCGGACCACCAGCTCGGTGCTGCCGCCCTCGCCCTGACCGGTGCTGGAGTAGACGTCGACCACATCACCCGGGCCGATGCGCTGCCCCAGCGAGCGGGCCGGATCGGCGGTGAAGGACACCTCGCGCTCGCCGGCCTGCGGCCCCCGGGCGGCCAGGGCGGAGCCCTGCATCAGCTCGCCCTCGGCCAGCGTGGCCGCCAGCACCCGACCGACCAAGGCAGTGGGGTCGCGGTAGGCGCGACGGGCCAGGGGCTCAGGCAGGTCGACCGGTCTCGTGGTGAGGTCGCCCGGGCGGAGGGCCCGACCGGCTGGGAGGGTGGCGGCGGCGACGACGTAGCGGGTGGACGGAGGCCCGGAGGCGGCCTGCTGGGCGGCGACGGTGCCGACCACGGCCACGGCGACCAGGAACCCACCGAACACGGCGCGGCCGCCCGGCAACGGCCGTCGCCTTCGGGCCACGGGCCGAGGCGACCGGGCCCCGTGGAGGTCCGCTGCAGGTCGGGTCTCGACCACCTTCATCACGAACCTCCGGTTCGGGCCCTGGCACGAGAGCCTGCCAGAGCTGGGGGGGCGGCGCCCACGGAGTGTTGTACCTCAGGTTCCACGGTGTTCGCAATGCCTTTCATGCTCATCAGGTGAGGAAGGCGGGCTTTCGTCGAAGTTCTTCTTGCCGTGCAGAGGCTTCTCGTGCTTCACTGGTACATGACACACATCCAAACATCACAAGGAGAAGATGCATGAGCATGGTCGGTGGGAACCTGGAGCAGCTGGACGGGCTGCATCGCTCGCTGGCGGCGGAGGCGGCGGGCGTCGAGCAGCTGCTGGCCCGGCTGACGGGAGTGCTCGAGGGCACCACCTGGCTCGGCCCCGCCGCCGATGCCTTCCGTGGGCAGTGGCGCGAGCAGTACGGGCCGGGCCTGCGGGGTCTGAAGGGCGGGCTCGACGACCAGGCTCGGATCGTGGCCGCCCGTCGGCAGGCCATCGCCACCGCCACGTCCTGACCGTCCGATGCGGGTCGTCCTGCGGGCGGCAGACGGCGAGGTCGATCTCGAGGTAGCCGTCCACGACCCGGCAGCCACGGTGGCCGACCTCGCCGCCGCCCTCCCGATAAACGGCGAGCTCGGTCTCGGGCTTCTCCTCGACGGGGTGGCTGTTGCGGCGACGACACCGCTCGTCGGGTCCGGCCTCCGGCCCGGTTGCGAGGTCGGGGTGCCGGGCGAGGACCCCGCCGACCCCCAGGCGCACGTCGAGCACGACGTCGAGCTGCTCGTGGTCGGCGGACTGGCCGCCGGCGTCCGCCACGCCCTGCCCCGGGGTCGTTCAACCCTTGGCCGCGACCCGGCGTGTGCGGTCGTCCTGGCCGGCCGCACCACGTCGGGGCGCCACGCCACCGTCGAGGTGCGGGCGGCCGGCGAGGTGTCCCTGGCTGACGAGGGCTCGACCTCGGGCAGCTTCATCGACGGTGCCATGGTCCAGCGCCGCCAGCCCGTTCCGCCCGGCGCGCTCGCCGCGATCGGTGCCTGCCTGGTGCGCGTGGCCGAGCCGGTGTGGCGCGAGCCTGCGGTCCTCGGGCCGCCGAGCCTGGACGGTAGCCGGCCACTGCACCGTCCGCCCCCGGTCGGGCCGCCCCTTCCGGTCAGCCCGTTGGCCCCGCCCGCCGAGCGACCCGCCGCGGGCGAGGCGCCCCGCTTCGGTTGGGCCGCCGCCCTTGTCCCCCTCGTCGGCGGCCTCGTCCTGGCCCGGCTGGTCGATCCCCGGCTCGCACTGTTCACGCTGCTCGGTCCCGCCGTCCTGGTTGGGCAGTGGCTCGAGGACCGGCGGCGCCATCGGCGGCGGCGAGCCGACGCCAGCACCGCACGCCACGTCGACCTCGCCAGCTTCGGCGCCGCCGTCAAGGCCGCTTCGCAGAGCGAGGCCCGTCGGCGGTCCGCCACCCACCCCGACCCGGCCGCCCTCGGTCGAGAGATCGAGGCGGTGGGCTGCGGGCTGTGGTCTCGCCGCCCCGGGCACCTTGGCTTCGCCGAGGTCGTGGTCGGGGCGGGCCCTGCGCTGACGTGGACGCCGCCCACCACGGCGGCGGTCTCCGGTCCCGCAGCCGAGGTGCTCGCCCTCGCCCGCCTGCCGTACGGGTGCCCGGCCACGCTGCCGCTGGCGCCGGGCGGGCACCTCGGCATCGCCGGGCCCCGCCAGGCCGCCCTGGCCGTGGCCCGCTGGGTGGTCCTGCAGCTGGCGGCCCACCACGGGCCGGCCGACCTCCGGATCGCCGTCGTGTGCCCGTCCGGAGGCAGCGACGTGTGGCGGTGGGCTGCCTACCTCCCGCACACCGCCGGCCCCACCGGTGCCGAGCGGCGGCTCCTGGCCGCCGGCCCGGCCGCGGCGGCCGACCTCGTCGGGCTGGCGGCCGCCGTGCACGGGCCGCAGCTCGTGGTCGTGGTCGACGGCGGGCGTTTGGTCGACGGGGGCGGCCCGGCCGGATCGCTGATCCGGGGGACCACGACAACCGTCACGATCGCCCCGAGCCGTCGCGCCCTGCCGTCCCGCTGCACCTCGGTCCTCGAGCTCGACGGTCCTGACGGGTGGGCGCACCTCACCAGCCCGGGCGCACCTTCCGACGTGCTGCTGGCCACGGGCATCGACGATCCGACCGCCCGCAGGTGGGCGCGATGGCTGGCCGCGCTCGCCGACCCCGACGCGGCCGATGCCGTGGCCTCGCCGCCGCCGTCGGCCCGCCTCCTCGAACTCCTCGGGCTCGACGAGCCGAGCGCAGCAGCGGTCGGCCGCCGCTGGAGGACGGGAAGGGGGGCCTCCACGCCCATCGGCTGCACGGGAGGCCCAGACGGGCCCCAGGCCGTCCAGCTCGACCTCGTCGCCGACGGTCCCCACTCCCTCGTCGCCGGCACCACGGGCGCCGGCAAGAGCGAGCTGCTCCGCAGCCTCGTCGCCGGCCTGGCCGCGTCCACCCCGCCTGACCGCCTGGCCATGCTCCTCGTCGACTACAAGGGCGGGGCCGCGTTCGCCGACGCCGCCCGCCTCCCTCACGTCGTCGGCGTCGTCACCGACCTCGGCCCAGACGAGGCGGCTCGGGCCCTGCACAGCCTGGAAGCCGAGCTGCGGCGCCGAGAGGCGGTCCTCGCCGAGCTTGGCCTGCGCGACCTCGCCGACCATCCAGCGCACGGCTCATCGCCGGCGCCGCCTGACCTCGAGCCGCTGCCCCGGCTCGTGGTCGTGGTCGACGAGCTGGCCGCCCTCGCCGCCGAGCTCCCCTCGTTCCTCGACGACCTCGTGCAGCTGGCGGCTCGCGGCCGCAGCCTCGGGCTTCACCTGGTGCTGGCCACCCAGCGGCCGGGCAGCGTGGTCAGCGCCGCCGTGCGCACCAACTGCGCCGTCCGCTGCTGCCTGCGGGTCCCGGACGAGGCCGATGCCCTCGACGTCGTCGGCGCCGTGGCGCCCGCCCACCTCGACCGGCGCCAGGCCGGTCGAGCCTTCCTCCGACGCGGCGCCGGCGACCTGGTCGAGGTGCAGGTGGCCCTGGTGGGAGGCCGACGGCCTCGGAGCCCCGGACCGGTCAGCGTCAGGCCGGCGACCTTCGGGGCCGGCCCTGCGGTGCCGTCGACCGGCGCCGATCCCGGTGCCGGTGACCTGGCCGAGCTCGTCAGCGCCTGTCGTGGCGCGGCGGCCGAGGCGGGCCTCCGCCTTCCACGCCCCCTCTGGCTGCCACCACTCCCTCCGCAGCTCGACGCCACCGAGCTGCCCGAGGCCGCCGGAGATCATGGGGGCCTGGTCGTGGGGCTCGTCGACGACCCGGGGCGGCAGCGACGACTGCCCCTCTGCTGGAGCGCCGGCGAGGGTCCCCTCGTCGCGCTCGGCTCCGGAGCCGGTCCGGCCTTGGCCCTGCAGGCGGCGGCCCGGGTCGCTGCCGCCCGCCTCGGCCCCGACCGGCTCCACGTCTACGGCCTCGACCTGGCCACGCAGGGGCTGGCCTCTCTCGCCGACCTGCCGCACGTTGGTGCCCTCGTCCGGCCCGGGGAGCACGAGCGGCTGCACCGCGTGATCCAGCTCCTCACCGATGAGCTGGCCCTGCGCCAAGCGAGCGCGGGGGACCCGGGCCACCGTGGCCCGCTCCGGCCCACCGTCCTCCTCCTCGTCGACGGCGTGGCCGGCCTGCGAGCCGCGCTCGACGGCCCCGGCGGCTTCGCCGCCTTCGACGCTCTGGAACGGGTGGTGGTCGACGGCGCCGGGCTCGGCCTCCACGTGGCCGTCGCCGCCGATCGGCTGGCCGCCGTACCGGCGGCGTGGGGTGCGGCAGCGTCCTGCCGGCTCGCCTTCCGCAGCGGCGACCCGCTCGACCTGCTGGCGCTCGGAGCCGGGAGGCTCGACCAGGCGCACTGGCCGGACGGGCGGTGCCTCGACGTCTCCTCGGCGCTGGTGGCGCAGGTCGCCACCGGCGGGTGGAGCCACCCAGCTCGACCCGACGTCGACGGCCACGACGCCAGGCCGGGACCGCCTCCCATCGTCGCCCTGGCCCGACGCGTGCAGCTGGCCGACCTCCTCGGACGGTGCCAGCCCCGATCGGGGGAGGACGGCCTCCGCCTCCCACTCGGCCTCGACGGCCGCCGTCTCGGCGTTGCCGTCGCCCGCCTGCGGCCCGGCCGGCCCTTCCTCGTCTGCGGCCGACCCGGTTCGGGGCGGACCACGGCCCTGGCCACGGTCGCCGCCTCGGCGAGGAGCGCCGGCTGTGACGTCGTGCCGTACGGCGAGGGACTGGCCGTACGGCTGGCCGCCAGGGGCGCAAGTGACCTGCGGCAGCCCCCGCTCGTGGTCCTGGTCGACGACGCCGAGCGCGTCGCCGACGAGCACGGCGTGCTGGCTGAGCTCGTCGCCGGCCGTCACGCCGGCGCCCACCTGGTGGCCGCCGCACCGGTCGAGGCCGTCCGCTGCGCCTTCGACCACTGGACCGCCGACCTGCGCAGGGCGGGCGCCGGCGTGGTGCTGCGGCCCGGCTCGGACCTCGACGCCGACGTGCTCGGGATCCCTCTCCTGCCGCGCTGGCCCGTGCCGCTCACGGCCCCGGGCCGGGGCGTGCTGGTCAGCGAAGGCGAGACCTGTCCGGTGCAGCTGGCCGTGCCGTGACCACCCCGCCGACCTGCGGCGGCCCCGCGGCGCGGCCGCCCGGGCCCGCCGGCGCCCCTGGGCCGGAACCACCGCTCAGGGTGGGCCGGCCCGTGGCCGACGGGCGGTTGGCCACCGTGCACCGGGGTTCGCTCCGAGGCCGGGCGGTGGCCGTGAAGCGCGCCCGCCCTGATGTGCCAGGCTCAGCGGCGGCGCTACGTCGCGAGGCGCGGATCCTCTCGGCCGCCAGCCACCCGGCGATCGTGCCGGTCCTCGATCTCCTCGACGACCCACTCGAGCCGGCGATGGTCCTCGGTTGGGCCGACGGCGGAAGCCTGGGTGACCTGCTGGCCGACGGCCCGCTCGCCGCAACCGACCTCCTCCACCTGCTGCGGCCGCTGGCCGAGGGGCTCGAGGCGCTCCACGCCGCCGGTGTCGCCCACCTCGACGTGACGGTCGAGAACGTGCTCCTCGCCGCCGCCGGTCCCGTGCTCGTCGACCCGGCCCCGCCCGGGGCCGGAACCCCGGGCTACACCGACCCGGTCGTGGCCGCCGGCGGTCTGCCCTCGGCCCGCAGCGACGTCTTCGGGCTGGCCGCCTGCGCCCACGTGGCCCTCACCGGCCGCCGACCCCGGACGGGAGGTGGCGTGGCCATCGGCCTGACCCTCCCGGCGGCGGTGGCCGAGGCCCTCGGTGCCGGCCTCCACCCCGACCCTCGGCAGCGCCCCGGTTCCCCGTCGGCGTTCGTCGACCGCCTCGAGGCGGCGGTTCGCAGGACGGGCGGCGACGAGGTGGTCGGGCTGGGCCGACCGGTGCGCCGGGCTCCCGAGCGGCCCGTGGCACCGGCCCGCACCTGGCCGTTCGGCCGCTGGCAGGAGGAGGCCGCCGCCGCCGACCGACGCCGATCGGCGCTCGCCGAGGCCCTGGCGCCGGCCGCACCACGCCGCACGGCCCGCCGCCGAGCGGCGATCGCCATCGTGGCCGTGGCCGTCTGCGCCCTGGTGCTGGCGGTTGCGCTCGGGCCGGCCGTCCGTCCGATATCGCAGCATTTCGACCAGATCTTCGGCGTCTGACAACCCCCGACGTCCCCCCGCCCGCCACGACCCGCCCGCCACGACCCCTGGAGGCAAACCATGACACCACGACGACCGACTGTGCACTAGCGTGCTGCCCATGGCCAAGGACAAGAGTCGCTGGTTGAGCACCCGCGAGGCGTGTGACGAGCTTGGCATCACCCTGCGCACGCTCTACCGCATCATCGACGAAGGCAAGCTCCCCTGCTATCAGTTCGGCCGGGTCTACCGCCTGAAGACCGATGACGTCGAGCGCTTCCTGGCCCAGGCCCGGGTGAAGCCCGGCGAGCTCGCCCACCTCTACCCCGAGCCGCGCGGCGGTGAGGCCGAAGAGGTCGAGACCCCCACCACCTGAGCCGGGCAGCTACCGCTCGTCCACCAGGCCGATCTCGGTCACCGAGCCCAGCGGCGCCCAGCCGGTCACCTTCGGCTCGGTGGCCAGCTCCACCGACAGGACATCGGCGCCGCACCCCCGCAGCCGCCCCGCCCACACGTCCGGATCGCCGGCCAGCACCAGTCGTACCCGGGGGCGGTCGGCCGCCAGCCCGGTCAGGACGTCGACCAGGCGAGCGGCCAGCGGTGGGGAGCGGTCTCCGGCGGCGGCTCCGCCCCGCACCGGTGCCCCGGCCCAGGGCCCCGGCGCTGGCCGCAGCCAGGCCAGCGCGGCCACGGGGAGGAAGGTCGCCTCGCCGCTGCCGCTGCGGAGGGCCAGGAAGTCGGCGCCCACGGCCACCAGCACCCCACGGTGCACCCGACCCTCGGTGGTGCGGGCCAGGATGGCCCGGGCCCCCTCGGCGAGATCGAGGCACAGCCCGAGGAGCGTCGCCTCCTCGGCCGCCACCTGGCGCAGGGCCCGCTCCTGCAGCCGGGACGTGACCGCCTCGTCGACCCGGGCCTCGGCCAGCCATCGGGTCAGCTCCAGCTCGAGCGGGTCCACGGGGCCTAGCCTGCCCGCCCGTGGCCGACGACTGCCTCTTCTGCCGGATCGTGGCCGGCGAGGTGCCGGCCGAGGTCGTCCACGAGGCGGCGCGCACCGTGGCCTTCCGGGACAGGAGCCCGGCGGCCCCGGTGCACGTCCTGGTCGTCCCGCGCCAGCATCTGGTCAACGCCGCCACCGTCGAGGCCGCCGACGCCGAGATCCTGGGCGACCTGCTCCTCGCCGCCCGGGCCGTGGCCGAGCAGGAGGGCGTGCTGGAGAGCGGCTACCGCCTGGTCTTCAACGTGGGCGACGACGCCCTCAACTCGGTGGCCCACCTCCACCTGCACGTCCTCGGCGGGCGCCGCTTCGACTGGCCCCCCGGGTGACGCCACAGCCCGTGCGCCACCGGCGTGCCGACAGGAGCCCGTTACGTCCCACGGTCGGGTGCCCCTGTCAGTTCGCGCTGCGGCAGTACGCTGGCGGCTGAACGCCGGATGCCCGACCAGACCGTCATCGTGCCCGTCCCCGACAACGCGCTGCTCCCGGCGCTCCTCGGGCCGGCCGACCAGCTGCTCCGGATCATCGAGGCCGCGTTCCCCGACACCGACATCCTGCTGCGGGGCAACGAGTTCACGATCAACGGTCCCGCCGCCGGCGAGGCCGGCCGCCTCATCGAGGAGCAGATCCGCCTGCTGCGAACCGGGCACCAGCCCACACCGGCCACCCTGGCCCAGTCGATCGACATCGTGCGCGCCGGCGAGCGCCCCTCCGAGGTGCTGTCCCACGAGGTGCTGAAGAGTGCCCGGGGCCGCAGCGTCCGGCCCAAGAGCGCCGGCCAGAAGCGCTACGTCGATGCCATCACGCGCAACACCGTCACCATCGGCATCGGCCCGGCCGGCACCGGCAAGAGCTACCTGGCCGTCGCCGCCGCCGTGCAGGCCCTGCAGGCCAAGGAGGTCGAGCGCATCATCCTCACCCGGCCGGCGGTTGAGGCGGGGGAGCGGCTCGGCTTTCTCCCTGGCGACCTGCTGGCCAAGGTCGACCCGTACCTGCGGCCCCTCTACGACGCCCTGTACGACATGCTCACCGCCCAGGTCACGCTCGAGCTGATGCAGAAGAGCGTCATCGAGGTTGCGCCCCTCGCCTACATGCGCGGTCGCACGCTGAACAGCGCCTTCATCATCCTGGACGAGGCGCAGAACACCACCCGCGAGCAGATGAAGATGTTCCTCACCCGCATCGGCTTCGGCTCCAAGGCGGTGGTCACCGGCGACGCCAGCCAGGTCGACCTCGACGTCGGCAAGTCCGGGCTCCACGGCCTCGAGAACATCCTCGAGGGGATCGACAGCCTCGAGTTCGTCCGCCTCGGGTCCAAGGACGTCGTGCGCCACAAGATCGTGCAGGACATCGTCGACGCCTACGACGCCTTCGACGAGCGCAAGGTCCGATGACGATGCCGGCCGAGGTCTTCTGCGCCGACGAGCAGAGCAACCACCCCGTCGACACCGCCCGCTGGGCCCACCTGGCCGAGGAGGTCCTCGACGCCGAGGGCGTGGGTGCCGAGGTCGAGCTGTCGGTCGTCTTCGTCGACGAGGACACCATCGCCGGGTTGAACGGCCGCTACGGCGGCAAGCCCGAGCCCACCGACGTGCTCTCGTTCCCGATCGACGACGAGCCGCCGGAGTCCGGCCGGCACCCCGACTCGGGCGGCACCGGGCCCGGGGAGCCCAGCGAGCCCGACGAGCCCCCGCTCCTCCTCGGCGACGTGTACGTGTGCCCGGCCGTGGCCGCCCGCAACGCCCCCGAGCACGCCGGCAACTACGACGACGAGCTGGCCCTGCTCGTGGTGCACGGCATCCTCCACCTGCTCGGCATGGATCACGAGGACGACGGGGAGGCCGAGGAGATGGAGCAGCGGGAACGAGCGTTGCTGGCCCGCTTCCACCGCGCCCCGGCCGACGGCCAGCTCCCGCCCCTGGCCAAGCGCACCACGGGTCCGTGGCTCCCTCCCCGCACCGGTGACGCCACGCCGGCCGAGCGCTTGCGCCGCGACGGCGGGCCCGACGACCTGGACGGCGAAGGATGACGACGCCTCCAAGTCCAGCCCCTCTTCTCGCCGCCGCCGGCGGCTCCGAGCCACTGTCGAGCGGCGGCCTCACGGCCGTCATCGTCACCATCGTCGTGCTGGTCGTCCTGGCCGGATTCTTCGCCATGGCCGAGACGGCCCTCACCCGCATGCCACGCCTGAAGGCCGTGGCCCTGAACGAGGAGGGCCGCCGCGGCGCGAAGGCGCTCACCAAGGTGGTCAACGAGCCCGAGCGCTACATCAACCCGATCCTGCTGCTGGTCCTCGTCTGCCACACCCTGATGGCCACGCTGGTCGGCACGGTCGTCGGGCCCTACGGCCTGGTCGGCTTCGTGGCCAGCTACCTGGTCGAGCTGATCGTCATCTTCGTGCTGGCCGAGTCCGGCCCCAAGACCTTCGCCGTGCAGCGCACCGAGAAGGCCGCCCTCCTCGCCGCCCCGGCGATCGTGGCCATCGCCGGCTTCCCACCCATCCGCCTCCTCACCAAGGGCCTGATCGGCCTGGCCAACCTGCTCTTCCCGGGAAAGGGCAACCCGGTGGGCCCGTCGACCTCGGAGCAGGAGATCCTGGCCCTGGTCGGCGAGGCCGAGCAGGAGGAGGTCATCGAGCGGGAGGAGCGGGAGCTGATCCACTCCATCATCGAGTTCGGCGACACGATCACCCGCGAGGTCATGGTGGCCCGCCCCGACATCGTCAGCGTCGAGGGCCGCTCGAGCGTCGACGACGCCCTCGAGATCGCCCTGCTCTCGGGTCACAGCCGCCTCCCGGTCTACAACCGGTCGATCGACGACATCCTCGGGCTGGTGTACATCAAGGACCTGGTCCGGGCGTCGAGGGACGGGAAGGGCGTGGAGGCCGTCGAGCACATCGAAGGCATGACCCGCAGTGCCCACATCGTGCCCGAGACCAAGCGGGTGGCCGTCCTCATGCGAGAGATGCAGAAGGAGAAGTTCCACATGGCGGTGGTCGTCGACGAGTACGGCGGCGTGGCCGGCATCGTCAGCCTCGAGGACCTCATCGAGGAGCTGGTCGGCGACATCGTCGACGAGTACGACACCGAGGAGCCGCTGGTCAACGACCTGGGGAGCGGGGCCTTCAGCGTGGCCGGCACCATCCCGGTCGACGAGGTCAACGACAAGCTGGGCCTCAGCGTGCCCGAGGACGACGACTGGGACACCCTTGGCGGCTACCTGTTCCACCGCCTGGGCCACGTGCCCGACATCGGCGAGCACGTCGAGTCCGATGGCCACGTCTTCACCGTCGAGAAGATGGGAGCCAACCGCATCGACCGCATACGGGTCGAGCCGGCCACCCCGGAGACGGCCGAGTCCGTCGACGCCTGATCGCAACCTGATCGACGAGCCGCGGCGGTTCCCGGGCTCAGCGGCGTGGTCGCAGGCCGGCGGTGAGCTCGACCACCAGCTCGCCCTGGCGGTGGGCCCAGCGCGAGGGGAAGGCGTCGGCCATCTCCCAACCGGCGTGTCGCAGGGCGAGGTGGCGCTCCACGTGGGCGCCGAGGCCATCCGGGTGGACGCGGCAGGTGAGCCCCACGAACCGCCGATCGTCGCCGGCGCAGACGTCGACGGCGTGGCGCCCGGTCGGGTACCCGGTGAGCGTGGCGATCCCGGCCTCCTCCAGCCAGCGGCTGACCGAGGCCGTCCACGGATCCGGGGTGCCTGACGGGCGGGGGCGGCCAGGCGGGGCGTCGGCCTGGGCCAGGAAGTCGGCGAGAAGGCCGGACGGCGGGGGCGGCGCAGAGAGCAGCAGCACCAGGCGCCGTCGGGCCCGGGTGGCCAGCACGGCGAAGAGGTGGGGGTCCTCGGCGAAGCGCCAGGTGGCCGCCGTGTCGCCCTCGCCGATCCCGAGCGAGACCAGCACCACGTCGCGCTCGTTGCCCTGGAAGGCGTGCACCGTGCCAACCCTGAGGTCGAGCGCTTCGAGGTCGTGCACCGAGAATGCCTCGAGCACCGCCGCCTCGAGGGCGTCGGCCTGGGCTCGGAAGGGGGTGATGACGCCGACGCTCCGCTCCCCCCGGTGGGCAAGCTGCTTCAGGAGGGCGATCACCTCGTCGACCTCGCGCTGCACGACGCCCTCCCGGTCGCGCTTGGCTGACAGCCGGATCACGTCGATGCAGTCGCAGTCCTCGGTGGCGGGGGTGCGGGTGGCCACGTGGAGCCGGCCGTCGTAGAGGCGCCGGGCCACGAAGTCGATGAGGTGCGGCGCCGAGCGGAAGTGCTCCTCGAGCACGGTCGCCGGCGCGGCCCCGACCGCGACGTCGAAGATGCTGTTGCGGCGCACGTCGAGGCGCCCGACGAGCACGGGGTCGTCCTGCAGCCCGTGGACCTCGGCCGCCTGTCGCAGCGCCTCGTCGGCCAGGAAGGACACGTGGCGCAGCTGGTGCGGGTCGCCCACCACGACCGCCCGGCGCGCCCGCAGCAGGGCCGGGGCAGCCAGAGGCTGGTCGATGGCCGAGGCCTCGTCCAGGATGACGAGGTCGAACAGGGTGGGGGTGGGGGGCAGGAGGTCCTCGACGTCCCCGAGGGTTCCCACCCAGAGCGGGAGGGCGCGACTGAGGTCCTGGTCAAGTCGGGTCAGCTGCTCGCGACGGGCCGCCCGCCCGCTCCGCAGAGCCGTGGCCAGCACCGCCACCGCGGCCATGCTCACTCGGTCCAAGCGCTTGGACCGGCTGGTCAGGGCCAGCCCGCGGGCCATCAGGTCGTGCACCTCGGCCTCGAGCGCCTCCAGGCGAGCCCACTCCGGGGCCAGGTCGAGGCCGCCGCCGGCGACGAGGTCACCGGCCGC
>JBKJUI010000267.1:0-5850 GCA_046590775.1 Acidimicrobiales bacterium | reverse complement strand
GCCGAGGGCGTGCGAGCCATCGTGGCGCCCGCCGTCATGCACGACCTGGCCGCCGCCGAGGCCCTGGCTCGCGCCGCCGTGGGCTGACGGCCCGGGGCCGGGTCAGGCTGCTCGTGTTCGCCAAGGACGTCGTCGGCCGTCGCCAACCTCGGCGACGGCATCTTCCTCGTGGCCATGGCCTGACCAAGGCCACCGGACGCCTCTTCGCCGTCGAGCTGGTGATGAACCAGTTCGCCCTCCCCGGGAGGCCGCCACCGGCTCCCCTACTGTTGGCGCGTGCACCCCGATCCGGGCCGCGACGAGCTGCGGGTGATCCCGGTCGGTGGCATCGGCGAGGTGCGGCCGGGCCAGCTGCTGGCCGAGGTCGTCGCCGACGCCGCCGGCTCCCTCCTGCAGGACGGCGACGTGGTCGTGGTCACCCAGAAGGTGGTCAGCAAGGCCGAGGGCCGCCTCGTCCCGGTCGACCCCGACGACCCGCTCGCCCACAAGCCGCTGGTCGAGGCCGAGGCCGTTCGGGTCCTCCGGCGCCGTGGCGACCTCGTGATGACCGAGACCCGCCACGGCTTCGTCTGCGCCAACTCCGGGGTGGACCTCTCCAACGTCGACCGCGGCTGGGCCGCCCTCCTCCCCCTCGACCCGGACCGGTCGGCACGGCGCATCCGCGACGGCCTCCGGGCCCGCCTGGGCGTCGAGGTCGGCGTGGTCGTCAGCGACACGTTCGGGCGGGCCTGGCGGCGCGGCGTCACCGACGTGGCCATCGGCATCGCCGGGCTGGCCGGCGTGGCCGACCTGCGGGGCACCCGCGACACGTTCGGGCGCGAGCTCCAGGTGACCGAGGTGTGCATCGCCGACGAGGTGGCGGGGGCGGCCGAGCTGGTGATGGGGAAGGCCACCGGCGTGCCGGTCGCCATCGTGCGCGGCGTCGAGCCCGGCTTCCTGCGCGAGGGCTCGGTGCAGGCCGAGGTCGTCCGCCCCTACGCCGAGGACCTCTTCCGGTGAAGGCCCGCCAGCTCGGCGTGCAGATCCGACGGATTCCCCTTGCCGATCGCCCCTCCTGAGCCCCGGGCGGGGGCGCCCGAACGAGCTGTGAAGTCAGATCGGGAGGGGCGTCGGGATGCGGCGGCCGCGCTCCTGGCCGCGGCGCTGAGCCTGCTGGTCGCCGTCCTGGCCCTCCAGCTGTGGTCGAGGCCGCTCTCGATGCCGTTGTCGTACTCGACCGACGCCTTTTACTACGACGCCGTGGTGAAGACCACGCTCGACCACGGCTGGTACCTCCACAACCCGGATCTGGGTGCGCCGTTCGGCCTCGACAACCACGACTTCCCGGTGGTCAGCAACGACAGCCTGCAGCTCGTCATCGTGAAGGCCATCGGCCTGTTCACCGATCGGCCGTTCCTCGTCAGCAACCTCTTCCTCATCCTCACCTTCCCGCTCAACGCCCTCGGTGCCTTCGTGGCCTTGCGGTGGCGGCGGGTGGCGCGCGACCTGGCCGTGTTCGGCGGCGCCGTCTTCGGCGTCCTGCCCCTCAGCTTCATGAAGGGCAAGGACTACCTGTTCTTCGTGAGCTTCGCCATGGTGCCCCTCGGGTGCGCCCTCGTCCTGACCGTCCTGGCCGACGAGCCCCTCCTGGTGCGACGGCCCGGCGCCACCGGGAGGGTGCGGCCGTGGCTTGACCGGCGCACGCTGCTGCTCGCCCTCCTGTGCGTCGCCATCGCCTCGGCCTCGGTGTACTACGCCATGTTCACGTCGGTCCTGCTGGTCACCGCCGCGGTCGCCGCCGGCATTGTGCACCGCAGCCGACGGGCCGTGGCCAGCGGGCTCGCCGCCGTCGGGGTGATCGGCACCTTCGTCGTCCTGAACCAGCTGCCCACCCTGCTCTACCGGCAGGCGAACGGCGCCAACCCCATCGTGGCCAACCGCGACCCGGCCGACACCGAGCTCTACGGCCTCAAGCTCATCCAGCTCGTGCTGCCGGTGCCTGGGCACCGGATCCGGCCCTTCGCCGAGCTCACCGACCGCTACCGGTCGACCGCCAACTTCCTGGGTGAGCCGTCGACGGCCATCGGGTTGCTGGCTGCGGTGGGGCTCGTCTGGCTCCTGGTCGTTGCCGCGAGGTCGATCCTGGCCAGCGGTCGGCGGAACCTGGGCACGTCCGAGGAGCGCAACGCCGCCTTCCTGGTGGTCGTCGCATTCCTCTGGGCCACGTCCGGGGGGTTGTCGGCGATCGTCAGCTACACGGTCACGCCCCAGTTCCGGGCGTGGAGCCGGATGTCGGTGTACATCGCCTTTCTCGGCGTGCTCGGCGCGCTGGGCCTCCTCGAGCGGGCCCGTCAGCGGCTGCCGTCGCGGCGACCCGTGTTCGTCCCGCTGCTCGGCGCCCTGTTCGTCCTGGCCGCCCTCGACCAGACCAGCGCTCGCTACCTCCCCGACCGCCGGGTCATCGAGCCGGCGGACCGATCCGACCGTGAGCTCGTCGCACGCATCGAGGGCCGCATGCCGGCGGGCACCGCCATCCTCCAGCTGCCCTACGTGGCCTATCCCGAGGTGCCCCCGGTCGACCGCCTCGGCGCCTATGACGAGATGCGGCCCTACCTCCACTCCAGTCGGCTGCGGTGGAGCTACGGCGCCATGAAGGGCCGGCCCGAGGACTGGCACGCCGACCTCACCGACCTCCCGCTGCGCAGCCTGCTGGCCGGCGCCGTGGCCGGCGGGATGCGCGGGCTGCTGGTCGACCGCTTCGGCTACCCCGACGGCGCCGACGACCTCGAGAACGACCTCGAGGCGATCATGGGACCGGCCACCTTCGTCGACGAGGCCGGCCGGCTGGCCTTCTGGGACCTCCGCCTCATCGAGGCCCAGATGCTGAACGCCCGTGAGCCGCTCGATCGGCAGGCCGACCTGGCGCTGCGGCCCCTGCGGCTGACGTGGCGACCGGAGTTCTACCAGCAGGAGTCGCTCGGCCCGGTCCGTTGGCGTTGGGTGGGCAGCAGGGGCGTTGTCGACATCGAGAACCCCGGCGGCTCGCCCCGCGACGTCATCCTGAGCGTGACGATCAAGGCCGGCGACGGCACGACCACCGTCAGCCTCCCGGACGGGAGCACCGAGAACGTGGTGACCGACGTGCCGGGAGGTGCGGTGGTGCGCGAGAGGGTCACCCTCCCGCCGGGCCACTCGTCCTTCGAGGTGGAGAGCACCGCCGGCCCGGCGCCGCACGGGCCCGGGGACAAGCGGACGCTGGTGATGCAGCTGGTCGACATGGTGGTCGTGCCGGTCGAGCTGTGCGCCGCCGCCACCCTCCTCGGCGCACCGGAGCAGGAGGGCGGCTGCCTCGACACGTCCAGGGCCCATCGCGCCTGAGACCAGGTCCGTTATCGTCTCCACCCCGTGCCGAGCCATCTCGAGATCGAGGGCGCCCTCGACCACCGTCGGCTGTACGAGTACCGGTTCGCCGGCATCGACCAGGCGGCCCGCCAGCGGGTCTGGGACGTCATCGGCCCGTGGATCCACGAGCGGATGGGGTCGCCCCGCCGGGTGCTGGACCCGGCCGCCGGACGATTCGAGTTCCTGAACTCGATCGACGCCGACGAGCGGGTCGCCGTCGACGCCGTGGACAGCGGCTACGCCAGGACGAGCGGGATCTCGCTCACCATCGGCGACGCCCTTGACGTCGCGCTCCCCGAGGGTCGCTTCGACGGCGTGTTCGTCAGCCACTTCCTGGAGCACCTGGCCAGCCCCTCCCACGTGGCACTGCTGCTGCGCCGCCTGCACCGGTCCATGGCGCCCGGGGGCCGGATCGCCGTGCTCGGGCCGAACTTCCGCTACTGCGCCGCCGAGTACTTCGACTGCGCCGACCACATCCTGGCCCTCAGCCACGTGTCCGTGGCCGAGCACCTCCACGCCGCCGGGTTCGAGGTGACGACGGTCATCCCGCGATTCCTGCCGTTCTCGTTCCGTGGGGTGCTGCCGCCCTCGCCCGCCCTCACCGGCGCCTACTTGCGACTGCCCGTGGCCTGGCGCGTGATGGGCAAGCAGCTCCTCGTCATCGCCCGGGCCGGCTGAGGGCGGGCGCGGCGATGTGGAGGATGGAGCAGGTGTCGGTGGTGCTGCCCACCTACAACGAGGTCGGCAGCATCCGGGCGGTGATCGAGGGCTTCGAGGCGCTCGACCTGGTCGACGAGATCATCGTCGTGAACAACAACGCCGCCGCCGGGACCAGCGAGCAGGTGGCCGGGACCACCGCCCGAGAGGTGTTCGAGCCGGTGCAGGGCTACGGCGCCGCCATCCGGCGTGGCCTGGCCGAGGCGAAGGGCGACCTGATCGTGCTCTGCGAGCCCGACGGCACCTTCGACCCGTCTGACCTCCTGAAGCTCCTCCCGTTCACCACCGACGCCGACGTCGTCTTCGGGTCCCGGACCGTGCAGACGTTCATCTGGGCGGGAGCCAACATGGGCCTGTTCCTTCGGTGGGGCAACTGGTTCGTGGCCAAGCTCATCGAGGCGTCGTTCGGGACGAACTACCTCTCCGACGTCGGCTGCACGTTCCGGGTGATGCGGCGGGGCGTCGTCGAGGAGGTGCTGCCCCGCTTCCGCCTCACCGGCTCGGCCTTCGGCCTCGAGCTGCTCCTGCGCTCGGTGACCGTCCGACACCCGTTCGTCCAGGTGCCGGTGCGCTACCGGGCGCGCGTCGGCGTGTCGTCGGTCACCGGCGATCCGACCAAGACGGTGCTGCTCGGGCTCGAGATGATCCTGCTCGTGCTGCGGTTCCGCCTCCTCAACCGCACGCTGGACGGCCGCCCGCTGGCCGAGGACCGGGACGAGCGGGGGCTGCCCCTGCCGACCGCCGGCTGATCCCGTCGCCGCCCGAGGCGGGCTGCCGCCACTGCGTACCCGACCACGTTGGGCACGATCCAGGCGGCGATGACCAGCAGCCGGACACCGCTCGTCATGCCTGCCGGATGCCACGGCTCCACGAGGTAGTGGGAGATGAAGCCGGTGTCGTACACCCCCCAGCCGGCGGCCTGGCGGAGGTGCTTCTCCAGCGTGGTGAGCGGGCAGTCCGACCCGGTGAGGGTCACCGCCGTCATGGCCAGCACCGCCGGCAGGTGCAGCCGGGCCAGGCGGGGCCGCCAGGCCACCGCCACGGGCCCGAGGACCAGCACGGCGACGAACAGCCCGTGGAGCAGGGCCACGGCGACGGCGGCTGCGGCTCCGACCACGGCCATAGGATCCCACCTCGGTGAGGCGGACCGCTTCTGATGGTCGACATCGAAGCCAAGCTGCTGCTGCTCGCCCTGCTGGCCACGCCGTTCCCTTCCCCGACCTGCCGCAGTACGTTGGGTCTGCCCACATCTGGCTCCTCTGCGAGCCGGAAGTGGGCAAACTTGGATCTCGACCGGTTCGGACGTGGGGATCAGCGTGTTCGGGTGTCCGGGGTGGCGGCGATGGCAAAGAAGCCGGGTTGGCCCCGGTGCGGCACGCAGTCGGAGCACGAGCCTCGGAACGGGGCGTCGCCGAAGGCGAAGATCCCGCCGTCGGCACCCAGCAGCCAGTAGCCCCGTCCGCTCGGGTTGGCGGCCATGGCGACCACCGGCCTCCTCAAGGGGGTCCCGACGACCGAGCCGAGGAACCTGGCGTCGCCAAAGGCGAAGATCCCTCCGTCAGAGGCGACCAGCGAGTACCCGGCCCCGGACGGGGTGGCGGCCATGCCGACGACCGGCTTGTTCAGCGAGATCCCCCCGGTGGACCCGGAGAACCTGGCGTCGCCGAAAGCGAAGACCCCGCCGTCGGAGGCGACCAGCCAGTACCCGGCCCCCGACGGGGTGCCGGCCATGCCGACGACCGGCTTGTTCAG
>JBKJUI010000141.1:0-4308 GCA_046590775.1 Acidimicrobiales bacterium | reverse complement strand
GTACAAGATGGGGGACCACGTCGCTGCGCTCGACGCGACGGAGCGGGCCCTGGAGCTGCTGCCCGACGAGGCCGACCACTTTCGGGCTCGTGCCTTCAACAACGCCGGCATCGTTCTGCTCTACCTCGGTCGCAGCGAGGAGGCTCGCACGTCGCTCACCGAGGCCGAAAGGCTCCATCGCCGCGCCTCGAGACCAGCGCAGGCGGCCGAGACCCAGGCCAACCTGGCCATGGCGCTGGCCCAGCTGGGTGACCTCGTTGCCGCGCTGCGCTGCTTCGACGAGGCCGAGCGCGAGCTGCGATCCCAGGGCGTCTACCAAGGCAGCACCCAAGTGGCTAGGACGGAGGTCCTCCTCGATGCCGGCCTCGTGCGGGAGGTCCAGCGGGAGCTGCCGCCGGTGATCGCCTCCCTGGACAGGACGGGCATGCGGGTCGACGCTGCTGAAGGGATCCTGAACCTGGCCATTGGTCTCGTCAGCCTGCGTGACCCCGGGGCGGTCGCTGCGGCCGGTGAGGCCCGCAGGCGCTTCCGCCAGGTGGGCTCCCCTGGCTGGGAGGCCATGGCGAGCCTCGTCGAGGTCAGGGCCAGGTGGGTCGGTGGCGACACCTCCGCGGCGTCCCTCGTCGGCGCCAGACGGGTGGTGACCGCACTGGCGAGTCGTCGCATGGGGCCCTATGTGTCGGAAGGTCAGCTGATCTGCGGGCAGCTGGCGGAGGCGGTGGGCCGGCTGGCCGAAGCTCGCCGCAGGTACACCCAGGTCGCCGCTGAACGCCACCGAGGCACCGTTCGCCAGCGCGCCATGGGATGGGAGGCGCTCGCCCGGTTGCGCCTTCTTGGCGGCAACCGGCGTGGGGCTTTGCGAGCGGCCGACGCCGGCCTGCGGGTCGTCGAGCGCCACCGCGCCTCCATCGGGGCCGTCGACCTTCGGGTCGGTGCATCGTCGCAGGGTGTCGACCTCGCCTCCCTTGCGCTGCGACTGGCCAAGCAGGGAGGCGACGCCTGGGCGGTCCTGCGCTGGGCCGAGCGCTGGCGTGCCGGGGCGCTCTGCCAGCGCCCGCTCCTCCCCTCGGCCGACCCCGTCGTGGCCGAGCTGCTGAGCGAGCTGCGTCAGACCGCAGTGGCGATCCGCGCCCGAGCGGGCGCGGGCCTCCCGCAGGAGGCGCTGGAGCGGCAGCTGGTGATGCTGGAGCGGGCCCTCGAGATCCACGTCCGCAGCACGGCCCTCGTCTCGGAGGGCGGTGGGGGGCTCTCCTCGGCAGGCGACCTGGACCTCGGGGAGCTCAGGGCTTCGCTCGGGCCTCGCTCGCTGGTGGAGTACGTCGTGTCCGACGGTGAGCTGGCGGTGGTGGTCCTCGACGAGCAGCGCTGCGTCGTGCGCCGCATCGGTCGAGTCGAAGAAGCCGCCCGGTTGGCCAAGGCGACGTCGTTCGCCCTCCGCAAGCTGGCCCGGCTGAGGGCTGGTTCACCGGCGGCGCCGTCTGCGCTGGCCGGCTTCTCGGACTGCCTGAAGGCACTGCAGGCGGCGCTGCTGTCGCCGGTGCTACCCCTGGTCGGCGACCGGGACGTCGTCCTCGTTCCCACCGGTCGGCTGCACGCGGTCCCGTGGCAGGTCCTCGTCGGCTCGAGCCGGCTTCTTGCCCTGGCTCCCTCGGCCGCCCTGTGGCAGCGGGCTACCAAAGTGTTCCGTCCCCGAGGGGACGTCGTCGCCGTCGCCGGTCCGGGACTTCGGGGGGCGGTGCAGGAGGTCGACGTCGTCCGTCGCCACCATCAGGGGTCGGTCACCCTCACCGGACCTGACGCCACCGTGAGGAGCGTCAACGCAGCCATCGACGGGGCCAGCCTGGTGCACCTCGCCGCCCACGGGGACTTCCGTGCCGACAACCCGCTGTTCTCGTCCTTCCGTCTGGCCGATGGGCCGCAGACGGTGTACGACCTCCAGTGCCTGGCCGAGGCGCCTGATGTCGTCGTGCTGTCGGCTTGCAACTCGGCGCTCAGCCAGGTCGATGCCGGCGAGGAGCTCCTCGGCCTCGTCGCTGCGCTCCTGGCCCTCGGGACCAGGACGGCCATCGCCGCCGTGCTGCCCATCTCCGACCTTGCGACGGTCCCGCTGATGGACCGGCTCCACCAGCGCCTCGCCGCCGGTGACACCCCAGGATCCGCGCTGGTGAAGGCCGCGGCCCAGCTGGACCAGGAAGACCCTTCGGCTGTGGCGACGTGTGCGGCCTTTGTCTGCCTCGGCGTTGCCTGAGCACGGAAGCGAGTGCTTCAGGATGCGCCTACAGGGTGATCCAGGGCGTGATGATGGCAACCCCCCCGCCGGGCTCACGCACGACGAACCGGATGGAGCCCTGGATCGGGCCCTTCACCTCGAACATCCCGGACTCGTCGGCGAGCACGCCGATCACGGCGGTCCCCGACGCGTGTTGGTCGGCGTTGTGGACCTCCACCCGGTAGCGGGCGGGAGGTGACACGGCCCCGGCCAGGCCGTCCCGGGCGTGCTCCACGTCAAGGGTGATGCTGCCCGCCTGGAACACCAGGAGCCGGAGGCAGGTCTCGTCGCGCAGCACGACCGCCTCCTCCAGCGCCGAGTCGTGCAGCAGCGCGGCCAGGTCACCCTCCATGTCCCGCCACACGAAGGCCCCGGTGGCGAAGTCAACGGCTCCGGCTGGCAACGGCCCCTCCTCCTCATCGAGGGCGAGGGCCACCAGGTCCATGAGGTCGTCATCGGACATCCTGCGGTCCGGGTCGGGTGCGGTCACCGAGGCCACCTCTCGCTCATCGTCCACCGTCCAGGAAGGCGACCATCGCCGGCGTGCCCCGCAGCTTGTCCAGACATCGGCGGCGGGTGGGGCCGATGCTGCCGTGCTTCATGTCGAGCAGTCCCTCGATCTCCTTGTAGGGGATCGGCGGATCGATCGTCAGCAGTCGCAGGAGGTCCTGACAGCTCAGCGGGAGGGAGGTGAATCCGTCTCGAACGGCACGGCACCGCTCATCGCGCTGCAGGCGCTCGCCCGGGGGTGGGTCGTCGGCCGGCCGGTCGAACATGCTGGGCGAAGGCACGACCTTCCTCCGGGCCCGAATGACCGCCAACGCCTCGTTCCGGGCTGTGGTGGCGAGCCAGGCCGGGAAGCACTCGGGGTCCCGCAACGTTTCGAGCCGCTCGATCGCCCGGAGCCAGGTGCTCTGGTAGGCCTCCCACGACGCCTCCTCGGGGAGCCTGAAGCACCGCACCTTCTTCCACACCAGTCGGGCGTTCCGCTCGACCAGCACCGCCCAGGCCTGCCCGGCGTCGGGGCCGCGGCCTTGGGCCAGAAGAACCAGCTGACCCGAGTCGAGGGTCGCCAGGTCCGGCTCGGTCACGCCCCGAACCCTAGGACCGCAGATACTTCCGACGAGGGAAGCGGCGGGTGGTGAATCGCTGGCGCTCGGCGCCGCGCGCTGGTCCTGCAAAGCAAGTGCCTTCACGAGCGTCCTCTTCCCGAGATCGGTGCTCTCCCTGAACAGGAGCGCCCAGGCCTCCGCTGGATACAGCAATGTGGTGCGGAGAGGAACAGACCGAAGTCGGCATCGGCCGCGCCCCTTGGCGGCGAGTGCGAGGGGGATCCAGCGGCGTCGTCGGCTGCCGTCGGCGTAGCACCACTACAACGATCTTCGGTCGCCGGGCCCCAGGGCGCACCCGTTGATGCAGTACCGCTTTCCCGTCGGGCCCGGGCCGTCACTGAAGACATGCCCCAGGTGGCCGCCGCAGCGACGGCACCGCACTTCGGTTCGGGGGATGCCTGCCCGGTAGTCCCGGTGGAGCTCCACCCCGTCTGCTTCGCTGTCGGTGAAGCTCGGCCACCCGGTCCCCGAGTCGAACTTGCTGTCGGCGCTGAACAGGACGGCGTCGCAGGCCGCACACCGGTACAACCCCTCGGCGTCGGGGACCACCGCCTGGTGGCTGAAGGGCGCTTCGGTGCCTCGCTGGCGCAGGACCCGGTACTGCTCGTGGGTGAGCTTCTCCCGCCACTCGTCGTCGGCCTTCGACACCTCCCGCTCGCCCTCCTCACGTCGACTCAGTCGGCCGAACAGGCCAACACGCGCCCCCCTGCTTCCTCTCTGCATGACGGCGGCACGCTCCTTTTCACTCGTCGGGGCAGTGGCTCCACTGGGGGCCGAGAAGCGCCGGTGGCCCCTCGGGGTGAACCTACCCAGGCCGCCCCTCCGGCAGCGCCTGGTCCCCTTCGTTCCGAAAGCTGTAAGGAGCGGTCCCGCTTGGCCCCACCGCCGCAGCGGCTCGCCCTCCCGTCCCGACCTGGACGAGTGACG
>JBKJUI010000010.1:0-2865 GCA_046590775.1 Acidimicrobiales bacterium | reverse complement strand
CGCCTGAAGGCTCGCCTCCTCCGCTCACCGGCTCATTCGCTACGCTCATTGGTCGGCCGCCGTCCCGGTTGTCCCGCTGATCCCCAGCACGTCGCCGACGGCCAGCCCCCAACGGTCGAAGGTGCCGGCCTCGGCCTCGAGGACCTGGCTGGCCCGAAAGCGGGTGCGACCCAGCCGCCAACGCCGCATCGGCGCCACGACGCCGACCACCCGGCCGTTCCGGTTGAGGAAGGCGACGTCGATGGGGAACCGCATGCCGAGGGTGTGCACGCTGCGACAGCGGGGCAGGAGGAGGGCGCCCTCGATGCCGTCCCGGCCGAGCAGCCCCCGCATCCGCTGAGCAGGGGCGTCCGCCACCTCGACCGAGCACAGCACGTCCTTGCCCCGCACCAGCCACACCACGGAGCCGGACGCTAACCCGGCGCTTCCGCCCCGCCCGGCGTCCTCCCTCGATCACGATCCGGGCCAGGCGGCGTGGGTCGATCAGCGTGTACGAGGTGCGCACCCAGCGTCAGGCTGAGGTGCTCGGCAACCACGTCGCTGAACACGAAGCTCTTTGCCTTCACCCGGAAGGTCGGGTGGTCCCCCACTCCTCGACGTCGACCCGCTCGGCCTCCGACAGCCGTGCGACGATGGCCTCCAGCCGCTCCATGTTGCCCACCGGTCCCGAGAATCCCACGGGTGCGGGCCGGCGGGCTCATGGCCGCCCGTATCGTCCACGCATGGAGGGCGGCGGATCGGGATGACGACGATCGGGATCGTCGGCGGCATCGGGCCGGAGGCCACGATCGAGTACTACCGGCTGCTTGTCGACGGGTTCCGCCAGCACCGGCCCGACGCCGGCTACCCGGCGATCGTTCTCACCAGCATCGACATGCGGCGGTTGCTCGGGGCCATCCAGGCCGGCGACCTGCCCGGCGCCACCGCCCACCTGGTCGAGGGCCTGGAGCAGCTGCACCGGGCCGGCGCCGACTTTGCCCTGCTCGCATCGCCGAGTCGGCCTGCGCCGCTGCCCGGCTTGCTGGATCAGGCCTCCCGCCTCACGCCTTCTGAAGGCGCTCGCGCTCGGCCTGGAGGCGGAGGGCCTCGGGCACCGTGCGGTGGAGGCCGGAGGCGTCGTCGGCGCCGTGCAGCTCGAGGACCAGGCGAGGTGCCTGGGCAGTGCAGACGATGTCGAGGCGGACCTCCTGGTCGGCGGCGTGCTGGCGCGCCGTGAGCAGGGCCCGACCTCCGGCGACATCGACGAAGCTGACGCCGGAGACGTCGAGGACCAGGCGGGTGCTGCCGGCTCGGAGGACGGTCAGCAGGGTCTCGACCAGCCGGTCGGCGTTGGTGCGGTCGATCTCGCCAGCGAACGAGACGATCGTCAGCTGGCCGTGGTTCGACAGGGTCCACTGGATCCACAAGCGGGAACCGGCGGTGGGCGCCGCCGCGCAGACTGCCGGCATCAGGACGGGCACCTTCCGGCCCTGAGGCACCTGTGCATCGCCAGTCGCAGCCACTCGCTCATCCTGTCGCTGCTCCTCTCCGACCGGGTCACCGCCTAGGACCCCTGATGCCCGCAAACCGGGGTCGGGAGCGGCGCAAGTTGTTCTGGCAACGATATCCATCGCCCGGCGGGATGGGCAAGCTCTTCGGCGTTCCCCCCCGTGCTCCCCGCGGTAGCGCCGCCGGCTCGCTCTGTCCGTGCCCTACGGGAACTTGCTCGTACCGCTGCGCTCGGCCACCTTCAGCTCGGCGGCCGACAGCTGGCGGCTGATGATGGCAGCAGCCACGTCGCCTATGTACCGGTTGTGGTGGCGGCGCAGACGCGGAGCAAGTGAAACGCCTGCTCGACGTCGAGGCCCGCCTGCTCGGCGATCAGTCCCTTCGCCTGCTCAAGGGCCACCCGGCCGCTGAGCGCCGTCTGGAGCTGCCGGGTCAGGACATCGCTCTCGTGGAGGACCCGCTGGTGGATGATGCCGATGGTGGCCACTTCGGCCAGCGCCTGACCGAGGACCTGGTCCTCCTCGGCCAGCCCGAAGGGCCGCTCGACGAAGAGGTTGAGCGCGCCGAGCCGCTCGGCGCGCAGGCGCAGGCGCAGGCGCACGGGCAGGGGCAGGGGCAGGGGCTAGACGGAGCGGAACCCAGCCTTGAGGGCGGCGGGGGCGAAGCCCGGCCACCGGTGCGTGGCCAACTGAAGGTCGTGCTCGTGGACGGCGCTGCCCTCCCTGAAGCAGTCCAGGCACGGGCCGTCCTGGCGCTGCAGCTCGAACAGCTCCAGGGTGCGCATGCGCTCGCTCGAGGAGGCCATGATCCGGAGGATGCCCTTCTCGTCGGAGAGAACCACGCCGGCCTCGGCCACCCCGAGGACCTGGACGCACCGCTCGGTCAGGACGTGCAGGAACTCGATGAGGTCATAGCCCTCGACCAGCGTGTCGGCCAGCTCGACAAAGGTGCGCCCGATCATTCCCTCGTGCGCCGCGGCGCCACCTCGACTCTCCGTCTGCGGCCAGACCCCGCAAGTCCATGATCGCGCTGGCGGCTGATCGGCCGACCGCTTCGTCTCATCTGCTGGCGCAGCGCTCCGGCCAGAGTCTGAGGTCGACGGGTTCGCTCTCGGGATCCGCCGACTGAACCGCAGACTCAGGGGGCGGCGAAGAGGTAGCGGGCGCCGTCGGCTATTCCCTTGCGGCTCTTCAGGGCCAAGATCAGGGCGGGGTAGCCGCCCGTCAGCGACTGCGCCGGGGTCGTCACCCGCTTGCCGCCGGCCAGGCCGTACCGCACCGGGACCGCCTCCGGCGCGCAGGTGCCGAACAGCCGGCGCCAGACGATGAGCATCGACCCGAAGTTCTTGCCGAGGTACTCGGCGTTCGAGCCGTGGTG
>JBKJUI010000403.1:0-4788 GCA_046590775.1 Acidimicrobiales bacterium | reverse complement strand
GGATGACGTCGTCGAGCGTGACGCCGTTCTGCTTCAGCCTCTGGGGGTCGACCTGAACCTGGACCTGCTGCTCGCGCTGGCCGAACACGGCGACGTTGGCCACCCCCGTCACGCCGGTGAGCCTGGGGACGATCGTCCACCTCGAGAGGATGGAGAGCTCCATCAGTGAGAGGTTCTTGGAGGAGAGGCCGATCATCATGACCCGGCTGGTCGACGACAGCGGCTGGAGCATCGTCGGCGGCTTGCTGACGTTCGGCAGGACGTGGGTCTGGGACAACCGCTCCTGCACGACCTGCCTGGCCTTGTAGACGTCGGTGCCCGGCTCGAAGACCAGCTCGATCTGCGAGAGGCCGGGCAGCGTCTTCGAGCGGATCGTGTCGAGGAAGGCCACCCCGTTGAGGAAGTCCTGCTCGATGGGGGTGGTCACGAGCTGCTCGACCTCGGTGGCCGAGAGGCCGAGCGCCTCGGTCTGGACCTCGACGGTGGGCGGCGTGAAGTCGGGGAGGACGTCGACCGGCGCCCCGCGCAGCTGCCACACGCCGACGGCCATCAGCGCAGCGGCAATGGCCAGTACGATCCGCGGGTACCTGAGGCTGGTCGCGACGATCGAGCGCATCATGGCCAAAGGCCCGTCGCGGCGCAATCGCCAAAACTGGCCAGGGCATCGTCCGCAGTGCGTGCCACCCAGCTCATCTCCCGTCTCGGGCACCGCCGTGCAGTGAAGGACCCGTGTTTTACCAGGGTTCTACCATCAGCGCCGGATCGAGCAGGGGGACCGTGAAGAATCGTTCCTCCGGGCAAGTCAAAAGGCGAGAAGGGCTCGAAGTGCGGGAAGCACCTGACCCCTGGGCGAGTGGAGGGCCTCGAGGCGCCTGGCGAACGGCACCGGGGTGTCGAGGGCGCCCAGTCGGACGACGGGAGCGTCGAGATCGGAGAAGGCCCGCTCGGCGATCGTGGCCGCCACCTCCGCACCGAAGCCACCGGTGCGCGGCGCCTCGTGGAGGACCAGGGCGCGGCCGGTGCGGGCCACCGACGCCAGGACGGTCTCGACGTCCCAGGGGAGCAGGGAGCGGAGGTCGACCACCTCCACCTCGGCTCCGCCCTCGGCGGCGAGGGCGTCGGCCGCCTCCACGGCCCAGGCCACGCCCACGCCGTAGGTGACGACGGTGGCATCGCCTCCCGGGCGGACGGTGGCGGCGGTTCCGATCGGCACCGTGGCCCAGCCGTCGGGCACCGGCCCAGTGACCGTTCGGTACAGGAGCTTGTGCTCCAGGAACAGCACCGGGTTCCCGTCGTCGAAGGCCGCGAGCAGCAGGCCCTTGGCGTCGGCCGGCGTGGAGGGGGCCACCACCTTCAGGCCGGCCACGTGGCAGAACCAGGCCTCGACGTCCTGGGAGTGGAACGGGCCGGCGCCCATGCCGCCGCCGACGGGGACCCGGATCACGACGGGGACGCCGGCGCCCCAGCGGTAGCGGGTCTTGGCCAGGTTGTTCACGACCTGGTTGAAGCCGCACGAGATGAAGTCGCCGAACTGCATCTCGACCATCGGCACGAACCCGTCCAGCGCCAGCCCCAGCGCGGCGCCGAGCGCCCCTGACTCGACGATCGGGGTGTTGCGGACCCGTGCCCGGCCGAACTGCTCGACCAGCCCGGCTGTGGCCTTGAAGGCGCCGCCGTACTCGGCGATGTCCTGGCCCAGCAGCACCACCCGGTCGTCGGCGTGGAGGGCCAGGCGGAGGCCATCGGTGATGGCGTCGAGGTAGCGGCGCTCGGAGGGAGGGCCGGCCGCCGGCCGGGGCGGAGGTCGGCTGGGGGCGTGGACGTCGGCCAGCTCCCGCGCCGGATCGGACTCGGGCTCGGCCTCGGCCAGCGCTCCCGCCACCTCGGCGTCGACCACGCCTTGCAGCTCGGCGCGGATGGCCGACCGCTCGACCTCGGCCACCACCCCGCGGGCGTCGAGCACAGCCTCGAGCCGGGCGAGCGGGTCCCGGGTCGCCCACTCCTCGAGCATGGCGGCCGGCACGTAGCCCGACCCCGACGCCTCCTCGTGTCCACGCATCCGGAAGGTCTTCGCCTCGAGCAGGGTGGGGCCGCCGCCGGACCGGGCTCGGTCGGCAGCCTGGCCCACCGCCTCGACGACGGCCAGGACGTCGTTGCCGTCGACCACCACACCGGGCATGCCGTAGCCGGCGCCCCGATCGGCCAGGTCCCGGCAGGAGTACTGCTCGCTCGTCGGCGTCGACAGGCCCCAGCCGTTGTTCTCCACCAGGAACACCACCGGCAGCTTCCACACCGCAGCCAGGTTCAGCGCCTCGTGGAAGTCGCCCTCGCTGGTGGCGCCGTCGCCGGTGAAGGCCACCGCCACCCGCCGCTCCTCCCGCAGCTGGGCGGCCAGCGCCAGGCCGTCGGCCACGGGCAGCATGGCGCCGAGATGGGAGATCATCCCGACGATGCGGCGGTCCAGGTCGCCGAAGTGGAAGCTGCGGTCGCGCCCGCCGGTGTATCCGCCCGCCCGCCCGAGGAGCTGGCGGAGGAGCCGTCCGAGGTCGACGTCGCGGGTCGTGAACACCCCGAGGTTGCGGTGCATGGGCAGGATCCAGTCGTCGGGCCCGACCGCCCAGGTGGCGCCGACGGCGATGGCCTCCTGGCCGATCCCCGAGAACCACTTCGACAGCCGCCCCTGCCGCAGCAGTCGCAGCATCTTCTCCTCGATGAGGCGCGGAAGCAGCAGCCGCCGGTACAGCGACGCGAGCTCGCCGTCGTCGAACGCGGCGGCGACATCGTCCACCGCTCCAGCGTGGGCCCTCACCACCCGGTTGCACCAGCTGCGGCGCCCCGGACCTCGTCGACCTAGGGCTGGCGGCGCCAGGCGGCCCGGGCCTCGGGCCAGGTCTGCGAAGGGCCGTCAGCATCGACGGCGACCGTCACCGCCGGCGGGAGAGGCGGAAGGCCAGTGCGACGGCGGCGGCCACCGCCGCCGCCAAGGTCGAGAGCGTCGCCGCCCGCCGGGTGGCCAGCTCGTACTGGACGCTGTTGTCGTGGGCGAGGTGGTCGAAGATGCCGTGGGCGCCGCGGTCGCCGGGGATCGGCTCCCAGAGGTAGGAGGGCCGGTCGGAGGGGATGGGCTGGTCCGTCTGCTGGGCCTTGTAGTTCGTGCGAGCCAGGTAGCGGTCGACGAGCCCCGGCGCCAGCCGGCCACCCCAGATCGTGAGCGGCGTCGGCTCGCCGACGTACACCTCCCGGCGAGGGTGGTCGGCCGCCCACAACACGGCCCGAGCCGCCAGCTCGGGCTGGTAGATCGGGGGGACGGGCATCGGGTGGTGGTCCAGGGTGGTCTCGACCTGGTCGAACTGCGGCGTGTTCACGCCGGGGAGCTGGACCATCGTGACCCGCACGCCGCTCTTGTCGTGGAGGAGCTCGCACCGCAGCGAGTCGGTGAAGCCCTTGATGGCGTGCTTGGCCCCGCAGTAGGTGGCCTGCAGCGGGATGGCCCGGTGGGCCAGCGCCGAGCCCACCTGCACGATGACCCCCGTGTCGCGTGGCAGCATCCGCTCGAGGGCCGACAGGGTTCCGTGCACGTAGCCCAGGTAGGCGACCTCGGTGACCCGGCGGAACTGCGCGGCCGAGGTCTGCTTCACCGGCGCCAGCACCGCAGTCATGGCGCAGTTCACCCACACGTCGATCGGGCCGAGCTCGATCTCGACCCGGCCGGCGGCGGCGTCGACCGCCGCCGCATCGGCCACGTCGAGCGGCAGGACCAGCGGCCGGCCGCCGGCCTGCTCGACCTCCTTGGCCGCGGCGGCCAGGCCGTCCTCGCCGCGGGCGATCAGGCCGATGTTGGCTCCGCGGGCGGCATAGGCCCGTGCCGTGGCCCGGCCCACCCCGGAGCTGGCGCCGGTGATCACCACGGTCAGCCGGGTCCCGGTCACCTCGTCATCTCCATGTTCAGGCTCGGCCCTTCGGAAGTCGGCGATCCGACGGTGCTACCCGTCCGGCCCGGGGCTGAACCGGGCGGCTCCGACGGTCGCGGTTGCCCTAGTGGGCGACGATGGCGGCGAGCTGTCCGACGAGCTGGCTGAGGTCCCCCGTCTTGTCGAGCACACCGTCGGCGGCGTCACCGCCATCGGCCAGCACGCCCGGCACGTCGAGGGCGGTGAGCAGCACGATGGTCGCCCCGGGCACCACGCGCCGCAGCGCAGGCAGGGCCTGGATGCCGTTCATGCCCGGCATGGCCACGTCGAGCACGATGACGTCGGGCTGGAGCCTCTCGGCCAGCCGGATGGTCTCGTCGGCAGTGGCGGCCTCGCCCACCACCGAGAAGCCGTCCTCGATGTCGAGGGCGATGTGCAGCGTGGCCCGGATGCCTTCGCGGTCGTCGGCCAGCAGGACGCGCAGGTCGGCGGTGGGCTCCACCCTGGGCGGCGCCGTGCCGTAGAGGAGCCCGAGCCAGCCCCCGATGTCCGCAGCGTCGAGCGGGCGCAGCCAGTTGAAGCCCTGGGCCAGGTCGCAGCCCATCTCGCACAGCTTCTCGAGCTGGTCCACCGTCTCGACCCCCTCGGCCACGACCCGGATGCCGAGGGCGTTGCCGAGGTTCACGATGCTGGCCACGATGGCCAGGTCACCCTCGTTGGTGGCCAGGCCGGCCACGAACGAGCGGTCGACCTTCAGCTGGTCGACCGGGAACCGGCGCAGGTAGCTGAGCGACGAGTAGCCGGTGCCGAAGTCGTCGATGGCCAGGCCGACGCCCAGCTCCTTGAGCTCGGCGAGCCGGGCGATCACCCCCTCGGT
>JBKJUI010000312.1:0-6739 GCA_046590775.1 Acidimicrobiales bacterium | reverse complement strand
ATCGTCGGGCTCGACCCGGCCAGCTGACGAGCAGCTGGTGCTCGCGCAGCGAGCCCTATCCGTCGAGGCGGGCGGCGAGGGAGGCAGCCACGCCGACCTGGCCCTTCTCGATCTCCTGGGCGTAGATCCGCAGGAGGGTGTCGGGCGAGTGACCGAGGCGGGCGGCGACAGTGACCGGGTCGTGACCATCCCGCAGAGCGGTGCTGGCGGCCCAGTGGCGGAGGTCGTGGAGCACGATGCCCTTGCCTCGGCCAGCCGGGATGCCGGCTCGTTTGGCCGCTCGGTTGAAGACCTCGTAGAGCCAGCGCGGGGAGGGCGGGTCGGCGGCGCCTGGCTCGGACAGCATCCAGGTGGTGGGAGCTCCGACCAGCTCTTCGGCCTCGGCCTTCCACGCCTGGATGGCGGTCACCGTGCCGGCGTCGAGGAGGACGGTGCGGTGCTTGCCGGTCTTGGTGCGCTCACGGAGCAGGACCTCGCCGCCGATGGAGTGGCGCTGGCGGCCGATGTGGAGGGCGGGACCGGTCAGGTCGTGCCAGGCCAGGGCGACGACCTCGGCCTGGCGGGCGCCGGTGACCGCGGCGATGCGGAGGCCGAGGGCGGCCCTGGTGTCCTCCTCGGCGGCGGCCTGGAGGAGGGCCACCACCTGTTCGGGCTCGGGGCTGATCGAGCGGCGGACGACGGCCAGGCGAGGGGCGGCGTCGGCGACGGGGTTCGACCGGAGCAGCCTCCGGGAGACGCCCCACGAGCAGGCGGCCTTGAGGGTGGAGAAGCGGCCACGGATGGCGCCCTGGCCCACGCCTCGACGGCGCATCTGGGCGAGCCAGGCGTCGATTCGCAGGGGGTCGAGGTCGAGCAGGCGCACGGTGCCGAGGTCCTCGGTGATGGACTTCACCCGGCTGCGGTGGTCACGGGCGGTCAGGGGTTGCCAGTCGTGGGCCCGGGCCTCCAGCCACATGGTCAGCAAGTCGGTCACCGTGGCACCGACGGCCGAGGGGGCGTGACCGCGGACGTCGGCCTCCCAGGCGGCGACCGCGACCCTGACCGCCTTCTTCGTGCCGTTGAAGACCTTGCCGACTTGGCGGCCGGGTGCGTCGGCCGTCGGGGGCACGAACACGCGGGCGAACCAGACCCCTGGCTTGCGCTCGGTGACCGTCGCCACGGGCCTCACGGTACTAGTCGAGGTACTAGATGACTAGTACCAGACTAGATCTGCTGGCCCCGGGAGGCTCTGGAGCCGGGCGCCGGCGTGCCGGCTCTGGCCTCGCCGGAGGCCGAGAAACCCGCTTGTTTGCTACTCGATCCGCATCCCGGACAGCGCGCGGGCGATGACCAGCTGCTGGATCTGCTCGGTGCCCTCGAATATGTCGTAGATCTTGGCGTCCCGGTGCATGCGCTCCACCGGGTAGTCCCGGGTGTAGCCGTAGCCGCCGAGGATCTGCATGGCTCGCTCCGTGGCCCAGACGGCGGTACGGCCGGCCTTGAGCTTGGCTTGGCTGCCTTCGGCGTTGGTGAAGGTGCCGTTCTTGGCCAGCCAGGCGGCCTTCCAGACCAGCATCCGGGAGGCGTCGATCTCGGTGATCATGTCGGCGAGCATGAAGGCGATGGCCTGGTTCTGGATGATGGGCTTGCCGAAGGCCTTGCGCTCCTTGGCGTAGTCACGGGCCTCCTCCCAGGCGGCGCGGGCGATGCCGACGGCCATGGCTCCCACGGCCGGGCGGGTGGCCTCGAAGGTGGCCATGGCCGGCTGCTTCTCGCCGGTGACGCCGGCGCCTCGGGCCCGGGCCAGCTTGTGGTCGAGCCGCTCCTTGCCGCCCAGCAGGCAGGCGCCGGGGACGCGGACATCGTCGAGGACGACCTCGGCGGTGTGGCTGGCCCGGATGCCGTGCTTCTTGTACTTCTGGCCCTGGCTGAGGCCGGGGGTGCCGGGCGGGACGACGAAGGTGGCCTGGCCCCGGCTCTTGAGGGCGGGGTCGACCGTGGCCACGACGACGTGGATGTCGGCGATGCCGCCGTTGGTGATCCAGGCCTTGGTGCCGTTCAGCACCCACTCGTCCTTGGCCTCGTCGTAGGCGGCCCGGGTGCGCAGGCTGGACACGTCGGAGCCGGCGTCGGGCTCGCTCACGCAGAAGGCGCCCAGGCTCAGCTTCTCGCCGCCACCGCCGCCGAAGCACTGCGGGGTCCACTCCATCGTCTGCTCGGGCGTGCCCTGGCCGGCGATCCCGGCGGCGGCCAGGCCCGAGCCGAAGATCGACAGGCCGATGCCGGCGTCACCCCAGAAGAGCTCCTCGAGGGCCACGGGCAGGGTGAGCCCGGACTCGTCGCACATGGCGTTGGCGAAGAAGTCGAACGAGTAGAGGCCGATCTCGGCCGCCTGCTCGACGATCGGGTACGGGAACTCCTCCTTCTCGTCCCACTCGTGCGCCGCCGGCCGAACGACGTTCTCGGCGAAGTCGTGCACCCACTTCTGGATCGTCTGCTGGTCCTCGCTGAGGGACAGGGAGAAGTCGGACACAGCTGGCTCCTTGGGATCGGGGTGGCCGCCTTCTGAGCGGTCGGCTCCTCCGTCCGAGGCTAACCTACTGATCGGTAACTTGGCAACGCTCTGGTTGTCCTTGCACCGACCCGGAGGCTTGCAGCAGCGGAGCCGGCCGGGCGGAGCCCACCAGGAACACGCCGGCGGTGAAGGCCCCAAAGGCGTTGAACACCAGGTCCCACCCGGTGTTGGACAGGCCGCCCACGTGGTTCGTGAACCTCAGGGACGACAGGAACTCGAAGCCCTCATTCAGGGCCCCGAGGCCGAGGGCGGCGAGGACCGCCAGCACGGCTCGGGCCGCGGCGCTGCAGCGCTGCGGGTCGCACCAGTGGGTGCACATCTGCCACAGGGCGACGGTGACCACGGCGCTGCTGGCGAAGTGGACCAGCTGGTCGTACCTGAGGAGCCCGGGGACGAGCCACGTGTCGTAGAACACGCCCCCGCCCACGACCGGCGCCGGCAGGATGCCTCCCACCATGTGCAGCAGCCCGCACACAGACAGGGCGCCGCACACCCGGGCGCTGAAGGGAACGGAGCGGTGGGCTCGCCGCAGAGCGAGGGTCACCACGCTGGCGACGACGAGGTAGGCAATGACCCGCGGATCACCACGGACCGCGCCCCACGCCGCGAACAGCGCCAGGTAGCCGGCGGTGAAGACGCCCACGCGACTTGGGCGGGGGCGGTCCGGCTCCGGGACCCCGCTCACCTGCCGCTCCAGTAGCGGCGGGCTCCGAGCGCCCCGGCGCCGACGGCGGTCAGGAGGAGCAGGAGGGCGGCCAGGGTGCCGAGGGCGGCCTGGGTGCCCTCGTCCGGTCGCCGCTCGATGTTGATGATGTCGCCCGTGCTCTGGTCAACGTTGACCTCGACATCGACGTTGTTCGACACGCTGACCGAGTCCCCGGAGTCGAAGACCGCCTCGGCGGGAGGCACGGCCAGGACCACCTCACCGCCGGCGCCGTCGGGGACCCGCACGGCCCGGGCCCGCCCGGCGTTGTTGGCCTTGAAGCACAGGGTGCCGGCGGGCGCGTTGGCCGGGCACCTGATGGGCTGGCCCGGGCTCACCTGGGCGGCCGGGATGGGCGCAGTGGTCGTGGGCTGGGGGATGCGGCGCACCGTGGTGGGGGTGGTGGCCGTGGGCCGGGTGGTGGGCGGGCGCGGGGTTCGGATGGTGGTGGCCGTCCCCTGGTCGCCGGTGTCCCGACCGCTCGATCCCGACGAGCCGCCCGACGAGCCGCCGTTCGACGTGCCGTCACCTCCTCCCAAGCTCGACGGGGCGTCGCCGGCGCCCCCCGTGCCGGTGCCGGTGCCGGCGCCGGTGCCCGAGTCCCCCGAGCTGCCCGACGAGCCGTCGCCTGAGCCCGAGCTCGATCCTCCGTCGGTCTGAGCCAGCGGGGCGCCGCCGACCCACCGCCCGGCGCCGGCGCCCAGCAGGGCGAGCATGACCACGACCGCCACCCCCCACCGCGCCGCCACGACGGCCCAGGCTACAAAACCATCAGCGGCGCAGGCGGGTGCCCTGCGGGGTGTCCTCCACGGTCCAACCTCGACTCACCAGCTCGTCGCGCAGTCGGTCGGCGGCGGCCCAGTGGCGCGACGCCCTCGCCTCGTCCCGGGCGGCGGCCAGGTCGAGCGCCGCCGGGTCGACCTCCTCGCTCGACGTCCGCAGCTCGAGTCCCACTGCGCTGGTCGCCTCCCGAACCAGCCGGACCAGTCGGGTGGCCTCGTCCTGGTCACCTGCGTCGAGGGCGCTGTTGGCGGCGCGGAGCCAGTCGAACACCAGGCCCAATGCTCGCGGGGTGTCGAGGTCGTCCTCCATGGCCTCGACCCAGGGGCCGAGGGCGTCGCCGTCGAGGGGCGCCTCGGGGTCGAGGTCGGCTTCGACGGCCCGTCGGCTCAACCGGTCGAGGCCGCCCAGGCTGCGCTCGGCATCTCCAATGGAGGAGGCGTCCACCAGCACCGGCGAGCGGTAGTGGGCCTGCAGCAGCAGGAGCCGATAGGCGCGGTGGTCGACCCGCTCCAGCAGGTCGGTGAGCGAGGTGAAGTTGCCCAGGCTCTTCGACATCTTCTCGCCGGAGGTGTCGACGACAAAGGCGTGGTGCATCCAGTGGCTGGCAAAGGCCCGGCCGAGCACGACCGCCTGGGCCCGCTCGTTCTCGTGATGCGGGAACTTGAGGTCGAGGCCGCCGCAGTGGAGGTCGAAGCCGTCGCCCAGCAGGTCGAGGGCCATGGCCACGCACTCGGTGTGCCAGCCGGGGCGCCCCTCCCCCCACGGCGAAGGCCACGCCGGCTCGCCGGGCTTGGCCAGCTTCCACACGGAGAAGTCGAGCGGGCTGCGCTTCTCCTCCTGCCGGCCCTCGTCGACCCGTTCGGTTGACCGCAGCTGGCGGAGGTCCTGCTGGGCCAGGAGGCCGTAGCCGTCGACGTCCTCGACGGCCAGGTACACGCCGTCGGACGTCGTGTAGGCCACCCCCCGCCTGAACAGCTCTTCGATGACCTCGATCATCCGCTCGACGAAGGCGGTGGCACGCGGCGCCTCGGTGGGACGGAGGACCCCCATGCGGTCCATCGCCGCCCACCACTCGGCCTCGTAGCGACGAGCCACCTCGCTGGGCTCCTCCCCCGCCTCGTTGGCCCGCTCGATGATCTTGTCGTCGATGTCGGTGACGTTGGAGACGTGGCGCACCTGCAGCCCGCTCCACTCGAGGAAGCGGCGCAGGATGTCGTAGGTGAGCACCGAGCGGCCGTGGCCGATGTGCGGCAGGCCGTACACCGTCGGTCCGCAGACGTAGAGGGACACCTGTCCGGGGTCGCGCTGGCGCAGCTCGCGCACCTGGCCGGTCGCCGTGTCGTGCAGCCGCAACATGGGCGGCAAGGGTAGGGCCGACCCGGTGCCGGGCACCGGGGCATCGGCGGCCCGAAAGGTGCACGGGGAGCGATTGCGGGCCTGCTAGGGTCGTCCCTCGGCCTGGTGCGCCTCAGCCAGACCGTTCCCCCCGGTGCATCGTGCGTTGAGGCTCGCAGCGACCCCCATTGTGGGATGTCGCCACCTCGTCGCAACAGATCCTGGAGCTTCACTGTGTCCTCATTCGCCGATCTCGGCGTCCCGTCCGACCTGCTCGCTGCCCTCACGGCAGAGGGCGTGATCGACCCGTTCCCCATCCAGACGGCCACCCTCCCGGACGCCCTCGCCGGCCGTGACGTCTGCGGCCGGGCCCCCACCGGCTCGGGCAAGACCCTGGCCTACGGGCTGGCGGCCATCGCCCGCATCGGCTCGGGCGAGCCCCGCAAGCCCACCGCCCTCGTGCTCGTCCCCACCCGTGAGCTGGCCGCCCAGGTCACCAAGGCCCTGATGCCCTACTCCCGGGCCCGCCGCCGCTGGGTCACCTCGTTCTACGGCGGCATGCCCTTCGGCCCGCAGCTGAAGGCGCTGGCCCGTGGCGTCGACATCGCCGTGGCCTGCCCCGGCCGCCTGCGCGACCTCGTCGAGCGGGGCGCCATCGACCTCTCGGCCATCGAGGTCGCCATCGTCGACGAGGCCGACCGCATGGCCGACCTCGGCTTCCTGCCCGAGGTGAAGTGGCTGCTCGACCAGTGCCCCGACCAGCGCCAGGTGCTGCTGTTCTCGGCCACGCTCGACGGCGCCATCGACGACCTGGTCAAGCGCTACCAGCGCAACCCGGCCCGCCACGAGCTCCCCGAGGAGCAGACGGTGCCCGCCACCCAGCTGGCCTGGCGCACGGCCCGCCACGGCAAGCTCGACCTGGTGGCCAACGCCGCCAAGGTCTGCGGCCCCACCATCGTGTTCTGCCGCACCCGCCTCGGCGCCGAGGGCGTGGCCGAGCGCCTGGTCGAGCGCGGCACCCGAGCCGTGGCCATCCACGGTGACAAGAACCAGTCGGCCCGGGCCCGTGCGCTGTCCGACTTCACCTTCGGCCGGGCCCAGGTGCTGGTGGCCACCGACGTCGCCGCCCGCGGCATCCACGTCGACAACGTGGCCTGCGTCATCCACCTCGACCTGCCCGACGACCCGAAGGACCACGTCCACCGCTCGGGCCGCACGGCCCGCGCCGGCAACTCCGGCGTGGTCATCACGCTGGTGGCCCCCGGCGAGGAGCGCAGGGTGAAGCGCCTCCTGTGGGCGGCCGGCGCCGGCAGCGCCCAGGTCGCCAACCCGGACATGAGCATCCTCGAGGGCCTCGACCTCCC
>JBKJUI010000289.1:0-11419 GCA_046590775.1 Acidimicrobiales bacterium | reverse complement strand
GCCGAGGGTCTTCTTGCCCACACGCTGCTCGACGATGTGCTCGAGACCGGCAAAGGCACCACCCACCACGAACAAGATGTTCGTGGTGTCGATCTGGATGAACTCCTGGTGGGGGTGCTTGCGCCCGCCCTGGGGCGGGACCGAGGCGGTGGTGCCCTCGAGTATCTTCAGCAGGCCCTGCTGCACGCCCTCGCCCGAGACGTCGCGGGTGATCGACGGGTTCTCGCTCTTGCGGGCGATCTTGTCGATCTCATCGATGTAGATGATCCCGGTCTCGGCCTTCTTGACGTCGTAGTCGGCAGCCTGGATCAGCTTGAGAAGGATGTTCTCCACGTCCTCACCGACGTAGCCCGCCTCGGTCAGCGCAGTGGCGTCGGCGATGGCGAAGGGGACGTTGAGCATGCGGGCCAGCGTCTGGGCGAGCAACGTCTTGCCGCACCCCGTCGGTCCGAGCAGGAGGATGTTCGACTTCGACAGCTCGACGTCGCTCTCGTGGTTGGCCGTGGAGGGCGACTGCACCCGCTTGTAGTGGTTGTAGACGGCGACCGACAGCTGCTTCTTGGCCTGCTCCTGGCCGATGACGTAGTCGTTCAGGAACTCGTGGATCTCGCGCGGCTTCGGCAGCTCGTCGAAGCGGACCTCAGAGGTCTCGGCCAGCTCCTCTTCGATGATGTCGTTGCAGAGCTCGATGCACTCGTCGCAGATGTAGACCGACGGGCCGGCGATCAGCTTCTTGACCTGCTTCTGCGACTTGCCGCAGAAGCTGCACTTCACGAGGTCGTTGCCCTCGCCGAACTTGGCCACGTCAGCGCCGTCCCGTCCTTGGAAGCCGGGCTCAGGCGACGCCGGCGGCGACCGGGACGCCGGCGAGCTCTCGGACGGTGATGACCTCGTCGACGATGCCGTAGTCCCGGGCCTCGGCCGCCGACAGGATGAAGTCGCGGTCGGTGTCCTTCTGGATCTTCTCCACGCTGTTGCCGGTGTCATGGGCGAGCATCTCGTTGAGGAGCTCACGCATGCGGAGGATCTCCTTGGCCTGGATCTCGATGTCCGAGGCCTGGCCGCCAGCGCCGCCGTAGGGCTGATGGAGGAGGATGCGGCTGTGCGGCAGCGAGAACCGCTTGCCCCGGGTCCCGCCGGCCAGCAGCACGGCCGCGGCCGAGGCGGCCTGGCCGTAGCAGAACGTGGTGATGTCGTTCTTGACGTACTTCATCGTGTCGTAGATGGCGAACAGCGCCGTGATGTCGCCACCCGGGCTGTTGATGTAGATCGAGATGTCCTTGTCGGCGTTCTCCGACTCGAGGAACAGCAGCTGAGCGGAGATCAGGTTCGCCACCGTGTCGTCGATCGGGGTGCCGAGGAAGATGATGTGCTCCTTCAGCATCCGGCTGTAGAGGTCAAAGGCGCGCTCGCCACGGTTGGTGCTCTCCACCACCGTGGGGACGAGGTAGTTCTGGGCCCGCATCGGCTACTCCTGCTCCTCGGTCTCGGCGTCCTGTTCGAGCTCTGCGGCCCGTAGTGCGTCCCGGTCGACCGGGTTCCCCTCTGTGTCCTTCACCTCGACGTGATCGAGAAGCCAGTCGAGGGCCTTGCCCTTGCGCACGTCCGAGCGTACCGCCTGCATCCCCTCATTGCGTTCGAAGGCCCGGCGCAGCTCGACGGGCGTCTGGCCGAGCTCGGTGGCCAGCTTGACCAGGGCCTCGTCGAGCTCCTGCTCACTGACCTCGAGGTCCTCGGCGTCGGCCACCGCCCGCAGGGCCAGGTCGACCTTGACCGACGGGACGGCCTGCACGCGCAGCTGCTGGATGATGGTCTCACCGCCCCCCATCGCCGTCATGTACTGCGCCAAGTCGACGCCCTGGCGGCGCAGGTTGCGCTCGAGCTCGGTGGCCTGGCGCTGCACCTCCTCGGCGATGAGGGGCTCGGGCACGACATCGTCGGCCACCAGCTTCGCCAGCTCGGGCAGGATCTTCTGTCGCATCGCCGCCTGGGCGGTGGTGGCGCGTCCCTTCCCGAGGCGGTCCCGCAGCTCGGCCTGCAAGGCCTCGACGGTGGTGAGGTCGCTCGACTCCTCGACCCAGGCGTCGGTCAGCTCGGGCAGGTCCTTCTCCTGCACCTTCTTGACCTTGACGTCGAAGGTGATGTCGCTGGCGTTGTCGCCCTCGCCCATCGTCGCCACGACGTGGATGTCCTGGCCCGTGGTTGCGCCCTTCAGCTGCTCGTCGAGCTCGGGCGGGAAGCCGGCGGCGTCGCCGATCTCGTAGGTGTAGTCCTGGACGTCGTCGAGGGTCTCCTCGTGGTCGTCGTGCGGCCTCGTCGCCTTCAGGTCGACCGTGAGCACGTCGCCCTCGACTGCGGGTCGGTCGACGTCGACCAGGGCGGCGTCGGCCGACCGGAGCCGGCGAAGAGCCTTGTCGACGTCGTCGTCGGTGACCTCCATCCGGGGGACCACGACCTGCAGGCCGCCGTAGCCCTCGAGCACGATGGACGGGCGCACCTCGACGGTGGCCTCGAAGGTGACCGGCCCGTTCTCCTCGCCGGCCGTGACGGCGATCTCCGGCTGGGCGATGGCGTCGACGTCGTTGTCCTTCAGCGCCTCGACGTAGTAGCCGGGTATGGCTTCACGCAGCGCCTCGGCCCGGGCGGCGGTGGAGCCGACCCGCGCCTCGAGCACCCGGCGCGGCACCTTGCCCGGCCGGAAGCCGGGAACCCGGACCTCCCGGGCGATGCGCCGGAACGCCTGGTCGAGGGCGACCTCGAACTCCGCTGCGTCGACTTCGACCGACAGCTTGACCTTGTTCCCCTCGAGGGGCTCGATCGTGCTCTTCATACGTGGGAGGCGATGGTACCGGCCCCACCGCCCTTCCCCAGCGTGATCCCCGGCGCGTTGCCAGTTGCTGCGTGACGGCTCGGGAACGTCGTTGGGCAGACGCGCCGTCTCAGCCCGGCGTGGTCACGGCCATGGCGGCGGCCGCCGTGGCCGCCGCCACCGCCGTGCTGAACGTGGCCTGGAGGAGGTAGCCGCCGGTCGGCGCCTCCCAGTCGGCCATCTCACCGACGACGAAGGTCCCGGGACGGCGGCGCAGCATGAAGCTGCTGTCCAGCTCGTCGAGGGCGACGCCGCCGGCGGTGGAGATGGCCCGGGCGAGCGGCTGGGTCGACACGAGCGTGATCCGGACCTCCTTGACGGCTCGGGCCAGGTCGCCCGGGTCCCGAGGCAGGCGGTTGCCGGTGGCCTCCCGCACCAGCCCGACGGCCACCGGCTGGAGCCCGCCCGCCCGCTTCAGCACCGTGGAGCGTGAGTCCTTCGCCCGGCCACGGGCCAACCGCTGCTGCAGGGCGGTGACCGAGAGGTCAGGGTGGAGGTCGACGGCCAGGACGGCAGCACCTTGGTCCTCAATCGCGTCGCGCAGGGCGGCGGACAGGACGTGCACGGCGCCGCCCTCGATCCCCTCGGTGGTGATGGTCGTGTCGCCCCGCACCGCCTCCCCGGCGTAGGAGAGGCGGACGTTCTTGAGCGAGGCCCCGGCGAACCGCTCGGTGAAGAGCGGCGACCAGCCGACGACGAACCCGCAGTTCGCCGGGCGCAGCCGGGTGACGGCCACGCCGGCCGACTCGAGGGCCGGCACCCAGGCGCCGTCCGACCCCACCCGGGGCCAGGTGGCGCCGCCCAGGGCCAGGATGGTGACGTCGGGCCGCAGGCGGGCTATGCCCTCGGGGCCGTCGAGGAGGAGGGCGCCGTCGTCGTCCCACCCGCGCCACGTGGAGCGGACCTGCAGCCGGACGCCCAGTCCGGCCAGCCGGGCCAGCCACGCCCGCAGGAGCGGCGTGGCCCGGAGGCCCTCGGGGAACACCCGGCCGCTCGACCCGACGAAGGTGGCCTGGCCCAGGCCAGCACACCAGTCCCGCAGGTCATCGGGACCAAAGGCGGAGACGGCCTCGGTGAGCCGCCCCTCGGCCGGGCCGTACCGCCTCAGGAGCTGGGTCAGCGGCTCGCTGTGGGTGAGGTTCAGCCCGCCGCGCCCGGCGAGCAGCAGCTTGCGCCCCACCGACGGCATCCGCTCGTAGACCGTCACCGCGACGCCGGCTCTGGCCAGCACCTCGGCCGCCATGAGGCCGCCCGGGCCGCCGCCCACCACCGCGGCCTCAGGCCGCTCCGGGAGCATCCGGCACGGTACCGCCGCCAACGGCCGCCGACCGCGGCAAGAGCCCGCCGCTAGGGTGATCGAGCAGAGAACGCTCGCAGGTCAACTAGCACGAGCACGATCGGGGAGTGGCGCAGCGGTAGCGCACCTGCTTTGGGGGCAGGCGGTCGGGGGTTCGAATCCCCCCTCCCCGACCACTCTGACCTGCGGTGATACGTCCTGAGGCGTCAGACGCCGGGTCGATGTATCAGCGATGTATCAGGACTCGTATCAAGCGGATCGCCCGGCTGGGATCGAGGAGGAGACATGGGCTGGAAGTCGATCGGTGAACCGACCGTCCGCAAGCAGCGCTCGAAGTGGGTCGTCCGCATCGACGGCATCGACACCGAGTCGGGCGCCAACGGCCCCGCCAGCTCGGCACGTACCCCTCGCAGCGGGCCGCGCTCAACGCCTCGAGGGCAGCCGCAGCCGATGGCCGCACCACCGAGCGGGGCACAGTCGGATGGCTCGTCCGGCGCTACGTGGCGTCGCGCACCGACGTCTCCCTCAAGGCCCGGGAGCAGTACGAGTGGGCGATCCCCCATATCGACGGCGGCCTTGGGGCCATCCGCCTCGACCGCCTCGACCGGGAGGACGTGGCCCGCTGGCTCGATCGCCTGGCTACCTCCGGCACGTTGGCCTACCGCAGCATCCAGGTGTGCCGCAACGTTCTGCGGGCCGCGCTGACCGACGCCGTCGACGAGGGCCTCCTCCGCCGCAGCCCCGCCGCCCGGGTACCGATGCCGCGACGGGTCGCCAAGCCCGGCTTGCAGCGCGAGGCCACCGCCTGGGACACCGGCGAGGTGGCCCACTTCCTCGACGACACCGCCGCACACCGCTGGGCCGTCGGTCTCCGGCTCGCCGTGCTGTACGGCCTCCGGCGCAGCGAGCTCTTGGCGCTCCGATGGGACGATCTCGACGAGAAGGCGGCGACGTTGCGGATCGACGAAGGGCTGATCCCGGCGGTCGGAGGCATCGCGTGGACCGACGCCAAAAACGCCCGCTCCCGGCGGCTGATCCCGCTGGACGACGAGACGATCAAGCTGCTCCGTCAGCACCGCCGGAACCAGGCCATGGAACGCCTCGCCGCCGGCCCCGCCTGGGAGGACCACGACCTGATCCTCACGACCCGGGAAGGACGGCCGGTGATGCCGCGGAGCTTCGACCGCACGCTGGCCATCGTCGTGCGGGATTCGGGCCTCCCACGGCTGAGCTCCCATGGCCTCCGTCATACGGCTGCGACCCACATGGTCCAGTCGTCGGCCGACCTTGGCGAGCTCCGTCTCGACCGTGGCGGTGAGCTTGCTGATGAGCTCGTTCCAGGGAGGGAAACCCGTCCTGGGCGTAAGGACCGCTGGCTCGGGCGAGAGGTCCATCCAGAGGTTGGCGGCCTTCCGTTCGAGCAGGTGGGCCGCGAACACCACTCGACCTAGCTCGAACATCAGGCGGAGGGCCTCGGGGTGGGCATCCGGGTCATCGAAGGCGGCGGGGAAGGAGAAGGTTGGCACCGCTACAGCCTGCCCGTGGCGCGTGCCCCACACCTCGCTCCGGTAAGGAGTCCCGGTGATGGGGGCTATGCGGCACCGCCTGCCGTAGCCTGGCGGCCCGAAGGGAGGCGCACTCGTGGCTGAGCTGGCTCCGGAGGTGGCACGACCTGACGTCGGGGACGGTCCGGAGGACCTGGCCCACTACGCCCGCAACGACGAACTGGCGCAAGCCCGACGCGAGGGCCGGGCCGTGAAGGCGCTGTGCGGCACGCTCTTCCACCCGCACGCCGACCCGCACTCGCTGCCGGTGTGCGTCGTCTGCCGCGACCTCGCCGGCGCCTGACGCCGGCGGTCGTGGGCGAATCGGACCTCTCGAGGCGAGCGGCCTCCAGCGACCTCACGGTCCTGCCCGACCTCCAGGCATTATCGAGCGCCCGCGTCGTGCTGTTACACGGGTGCGGTGCAGGGCGCTCGCCTGACCAAGTCAGAAGACCTTGTGCCGACACCATGTGCCGCGTCGCCTCGCAACAGTCGGGGACGGGTGCCTACGACGAATCGTCGCCGGTTCAGTCCGGCAGGAACTGGGCGACCCACGAGTCGAACGCCGGCCCGACCTCTAGCTGGGCGGCGGCTACCAGCGCGCCCGGGTCGTCGGCCGGCGCGACGCCCAGCTCGTTTGCGAGCCACTGGACGTAGGCGTCAAGCCCGGAGCTGGGCTCGTAATCGTCGTCGTCCCGGTAGAAGGACACCTCGTCGTAGTCGACCAATGGCTCCGCGTCATACCCCACGATCTGCAGCAGCACCGCCAACGACCGAGCCACGACGTGCTGGCCGCCCTCGTCACCGAAGATCACCACCGGCTCGCTGGTCAGATCGTCCTTGTCCTCACGCCATAGTGCATAGATCGATCCCGAGGCGTTCGCTTGCGCAAACGGCACCAGCCTGTTCAGGAACTCCGGATCGACCGACCACGCCTCCAGTCCGGACGTGTCGCCGTAGTCGGTCAACTCGAAACCATCCGCATACGCGTCGGAGCCGACGTCTGTTTGCAGCTCGTACAGCGAGTTCAGCACGCCGATCGGCGAGTAGGGCATCCAGCTCTCCGTCCTGGCGGCCTCCTCGGTCGCGCAGCGACCGGGAGTGTAGCGATCAACCCAAGCGAGTCGCCGGCGGTTCTCGAGCTCGGTGCGCCAACCCACGAGCCAGGAAAGCCCCTTGAGCGGGCTGAGCCTCATGGGAACCATTGCAAACGTCGGTGCGAAGGGCGGTGTCTTGAGCTCAACCGGACCCACTCGATAACCGGCAGGGAGGATGTGGAGGGGTGCTTGACCTGGTCCCATCACCGGCCTGGAGGCGGTGCTCAGTACGGTCAGCAGTTCTGGTCCTCGGTCTGACCTGAGCTGGCTGACGCAGCAGTTCCCCTCGTAGCGATACCTGTCGACCGAGGTCCAGAGCTCAATCGGCGCGCACCGGTCGGGCGGCGTGGAGCGGGTGGCTGTTGAAGCAGCCTCCCGCCTCAGTGACCGCCGTCCCGGCTTGCTGCGTGCCACCCCTTGACCACTCAGAAGGAAGGGACAGCAATGACCATCGTAGAAGATCGGCGCGCCGTGACCGGCGGCGTCGACACCCACCTGGACGTGAACGTGGCCGCCGCCCTCAACGACATCGGCGGCCTGCTGGGTGTCGAGAGCCTTCTCCACCGACGCCGCCGGGCACCTCCGGCTCCTGGAGTGGCTGCGGTCTCTCGGCACCGTCACCCGTGTCGGCGTCGAAGGCACAGGCTCCTACGGCGTCGGGCTGGCCCGGGCGCTGCGAGCCGCCGACATCGACGTCGTCGAGGTCGACCGCCCGAACCGGCTGGTCCGACGCCGCCAAGGCAAGTCCGATCCGCTCGACGCGGTCGAAGCGGCCCGTGCCGCCCTGTCCGGGCGGGCATCCGGGTCGGCCAAGACCAGAGACGGGAACGTCGAAGCGATCCGGGCGTTGCTGGTCGCCAAACGCAGCGGCCGCTCCACCAGAACCCAGAGCCTCAACCAGCTCCGTCACCTCGGGTTCTGCGCTCCCGACC
The DNA here is from genome assembly GCA_046590775.1 of Acidimicrobiales bacterium. Taxonomy (GTDB): domain Bacteria; phylum Actinomycetota; class Acidimicrobiia; order Acidimicrobiales; family JAUJNH01; genus JAUJNH01. The sequence goes on along the minus strand of JBKJUI010000289.1, from coordinate 3,680 downwards.
ACCTGCGGCAACGCTTTCACGGCTTGACCGCTGCCCAACTCGCCGCCGTCGCTGCCGCCCTGCGCCCCAGCCGGGGCAGCGATCCGGTCGTCTTCGCCACCAAGACGGCCATGCGCGCCCCCGGCCGCCGGGTGCTCCTGCTCGACCAGGAAAAGGCAGACCTCGACAAGCTGCTAGGCGAGCTGGTCACCGCGACCAGCCCGGAGCTCCTCGCCGTCTACGGCGTCGGCGTCGACACCGCCGCCATCCTGCTGGTCACCGCCGGCGACAACCCCGAGAGGCTCCGCAGCGAGGCCGCATGGGCCCACCTGTGCGGCGTCGCGCCCATCGAGGCATCCTCCGGCAAAGTCACCCGCCGCCGACTCAACCGTGGTGGCGACCGGCAGGCCAACCACGCCCTCTGGGGCATCGCGCTCTGCCGCATGCGACACGACGCCCGCACCCGCGCCTACGTCGAACGGCGCACAGTCGAAGGCCTCTGCAAGCTCGAGATCATCCGCATGCTCAAGCGCTACCTCGCCCGCGAGGTTTACCGCCAGCTCCCCCGCAGCTGACACCTTCTCAGCAGCGGGCCTGGCCCACTAACCGGCTGACGCCCCCCGGGGCTGTCCTTCTTTCGATCTGCCGGCCCGCTGCCCGAACACCAAGAATCCTGATCGGCCTCAACGAATGCCATGGCCTAATAAGAGCCTGCCCTCCATCAGGAGTGGCCCATCCCTGTCCTCCACCAACCGGCCGTAGGTGAACGTCGACCTGGCTGCAGTGACGCCGTCTGGGGATGCCAGCGCATCGAACAGCCTGGCCGCCTCGGGCGAGCCCACCACCGACGGCGCCTTGACGGCGTGGCCCAACAGCCCCTCGAGCGACCGGGTGTCAACGTCCAACGCGGCCGCCTTGGTCTGCCAGCCGTCGAACAGCGACTGAGCCGTCGCCCCGCGGTCCTTGCGGCGGCGGGTGGCGTAGGTGGCGATCTGCGCCGAGCGGGCCGACGACAACCCGCGGGCCTCCAGATGGGCCGTGATCTGGCGGCGTCGGGTCGAGAACGCCTCCAGCACCGGGCGGGGCACGCCCTTCACCTCGGCGATTCGGCGGACGGTCCGCTGGTCGTGCGCGTGAAGCCTCGGCTGGGCTTGGCCGGCCGGCGCTCGCGCAGGTCGAAGGCGGCGGGCAGCTCGCGGGGACCAGCGTTGGCCGCCGGGAGGTGAATGGGTCCGCCGGCCAGGGGCTCCAGCTTCTGCCTCGGGATGCGCCTCTGGCCACCGACCAGGAGCACAGGGATGCCCTCACGGCCGCCGGTATCGAGGAAGCGCTGCACCTCCTTGTAGGCGGTGGTCCGACTGATCCGGTAGACCTCCGCCACCTCCCGCACCGTCAAGAAGTCAGGAAGCTCAGCCACCCCACACCTCCACAGCTCGCGCCGCCGGGCCTCGAAGGAGCCGACGGCGGCGACAGCAACGGGGACGACAGACGGGTTTCATCGCGGCCGGAGTACCACGCCCCCCTGTACAGAAACCTGACCAAACGGCCGTTTTCGGTGGTCAGATTCTTGGTCAGATTCCTGGTCGCCACGCTGGAAGGCCTGACCAGGGTCTGACCACCGGCAGGCGGAAGGCTGACCATCCGGAGGACGATGACCCCGAGGGGCTAGGGCTCGGCGGCGGAGGGGCCGGGATCCTGACCACGGGGCTCCCGGCGAGGATCGGCGGCTGTCAGTCAGGCCACCTGACCGCCCGTTCGGAGCGCTGACCGGCTTGACACTGCAGCGTCAAGCCGACTGCATCCGAGGTTTGCGGCCAGGTTCCGGCGCGTGACCATTGACACTCGCACGTCCGGCCGGCATCGAGTCCGGCGCTCGCCGGCATCATCGGTTCAGCCCGGGTGGTCAGGTTGGCGGTTAGGCGGGGCGGTGAGCAGACGGAGGCGATGTCGTTCCGTCAGCTCCCCAGGGTGTCGTCCAGGTCGGCGAGCACGGCCCGGCTCCGCTCGCTGAGGGCCTCGCCTCCGAAGACCTGCTCGGTGAGGCGGGCGACCTGTTCTGCGGTGTCGGTCCCGACGAGGCGGGCCAGCACGATGATGTCGGCGATGTCGCGCTGGCGGGCCGCCCGAGCCTTCATGGCCAGGAGGTGGCGGGGCGATGCGGCGAGCACGGTGAGCCCGGGCCGGGCGAGAACGGTCGTGGCTCCGACGTCGGGGACCATCGGGAGGTAGGCGGTGGCCTGTTCGTTCAGCCACCACTCGGGAAGGCCAAGTTCTCGGGCGACGGCTGCGGCTTCGGTGATGACAGCGCCGTGCTCTTGACGGATGGCGGAGTCGAGATCCATGGTCGCCTCGCGAGCGTTGTGGCCGAGCCCCATGGCTCCGCCCCCGAAGCCGTACAGCTCAGCGTGGACGCCCCGGCTGTGCAGGCGGCGGGCGAGGAGCTCGAGCGCCTGCTGGAGCTGTTGGCGGCTGAGCAGCGGGCCGTTCAAGCTCGGGCGAGGTCGTAGGGGTCGATGAGCACGCCATGTCGTCGCAGCTCGGGAGGGGAGTTCTGGGTGGCCAGCCGCTGCAGCGACGCCAGCCCGTAGGGGCACCATGGTGCTGAGAGGGTACGGCCGGGGGTCTGGACCCAGTCGGGAGCGGCGAAGCCAGCGCGGCCGGCCAGCCACTCGGCCACGCCGGCAAGGAGGGCGTCCCAACGATCGTCGCCGGTGCCGGGCGGCTCGGCGTGGAGGAGAGCGGGCCGGGCGGGTGACGGTTCGTGTTCGTACTCTTCGAGGAACTCCAGGAGCAGCAGCCACCGCCGATCGGCGTCGGCGACCTCGCGTAGGTGTGCTCCTAGGCGGTTGATCGTCATCGGGGCGAAGGTGCGCATCAGCGTCCCGTTGCCTCGCCCCCGAGCAGCCGCTCCGCGGCGGTGTCGAGGTTGTTCTCGGCCAAGCCAGGGGATGGCTCGTCATCCACCTGGTCGAGTCTACGAGGCGCCGCGGGGCTGCCGGCGGCTCCCGCCGCACCGCCGCGATGTATCAGGAATGTATCAATCCAACCCGTCCCAACAGGTATCAGCCCGTGCCGGGCTGTCCGTCCCTCTTCGCGAAAGTGCAGGTCAGCGGCACAATCTGTCACAGGACGGCACTGGCTGGACAGCCGCCATCATTTTTGGGGGCAGGCGGTCGGGGGTTCGAATCCCCCCTCCCCGACTCCGCGTTCGGGATCGACGCGTTCGACAGGTAGCGTGCTCCCGCTCCGCGGCTGTAGCTCAACGGCAGAGCTCCTGCCTTCCAAGCAGGTGACGCGGGTTCGATTCCCGTCAGCCGCTCGCCACTCAGCACCCTCCCGATGGACGACCGCACCCGCACCCTCCTGCACCGAGCCGGCGACATCGCCCCGTGGGTGATCGGCGTGATCGCCATCGCCGCGGTGCTGGTGCCGGTGGCCGGTGCCTGGCGCGACGGGGACCAGGCCGAGTCCCCTTCCGCCGAGGCCTCGGCGCCGCGGCGCATCAGCTTCCAACGGCCCCTCCGTTCGGCTGTCCACCCGCGCCTGCGCCCTCCGGCGCCACCGCCCACCACCCTGCCGGCACCGGTGGCGGTCGCCGCCGCCCCCGTCGTCCCTGCCGTCGACGGGGGCGGCGGCGACCGCCACCCGTGCCGGCAGGGTGGTGGGCGGTGGCGCCGGGGGGCGCAGGCCCGGGTGGACAG
>JBKJUI010000491.1:0-3475 GCA_046590775.1 Acidimicrobiales bacterium | reverse complement strand
GAGTCGTCCATCAAGGGCGCCACCGACTGGGCCGTGTTCGAGCCCAACGACCAGGCCCTGTGGGCCAAGCTCCGCCGCACCATCGCCTCCTTCCTGGTCATGGAGTGGCGCAAGGGGGCCCTGTTCGGCATGACGCCGGCCGAGGCCTTCTACGTGAAGTGCGACGACGAGAACAACCCGGCCGAGGGCCTCGACCTGGGCCAGGTCGTGGTCGACATCGGCATCGCCCCGGTGAAGCCAGCCGAGTTCGTGATCTTCCGGGTGGCGCAGCTCCAGGGCGGCACCAGCCTGGTCGCCGAGTAGAAGGAGCCTGAACCATGAGCATGGCGATCAGCGCCAACTTCATGATCGACATCGGTGGCGTGGCCGTGCCGACGGTGGCCGAGGTCTCGGCCCCGTCGCTCGAGATCGACGTCGTCGAGCACAAGGACGTGAACGACAAGGGCCTCTACGTCATCCACCGCGTGCCGGGAAAGTACAAGGCCGGCAACATCACGGTCACCCGCCACCTGAAGTCCGGCGAGCTGGGCTTCGAGCAGTGGCTCCTGGCCACGTGGCAGGGCAGCCCGATCGGCAAGTCCATCGGCCTCACCTACAAGGACTCGGCCGGCCAGACCGTCCGCGAGGTCAACTTCAACTTCGGCATGATCAAGAGCGTCGAGATCAGCAACCTGAAGGCCGGCGACACCAACGCCGTCACCGAGAAGGTCACGATCGAGCACACCGGGCTGTCGCTGCCCGGCGTCGACCTCATCCTCTAGCACTCCGGCGGCGGTCGCTCCGGCGGCCGCCGCCACACCACTTCTCAACGAACAAGGAGCAAGCAATGGCAGGCGAGTACGGCGTCGCATCCGTCTTCACAGCCACCTTCGACGGCATCAGCAAGCCCCTCCTCCTCTCGGAGATCGGTGGGCTGAAGTTCGAGGTCGACGTCATCGAGACCAAGAGCAACACGGCCGAGGGCGTGTACGAGATCAACAAGCTGCCCGGCAAGCCCAAGCCCGGCGAGATCACCCTCACCCGTGCCATGCGCAAGGACGAGGACGACTTCGCCACCTGGTTCAAGCTGGGCTTCCTCGGTGACCTCGGCTCGGCCGGCAAGGGCGGGTCCATCGTGGTGATGGACCCGACCAACGCCACCGAGGTGCGGCGCTACGACATCGTGGGCGCCTTCCCGAAGAAGCTGGAGTTCGGCCAGATGAAGGCCGGCGACACCAGCGTCGTCACCGAGAAGCTGACCCTCGTCCACAGCGGGATCTCCTCGCCGGCGAGCAAGCTCGGCTTGGCCGGCTGACGCCCCGGTGGCGGCGGCTGGCCTCCAGACGGAGTTCGACTTCGAGCTGCCGCGTGGGCTGGTCGACAAGCGGGGCAACGTCCACCGCAACGGCCGCATGCGGCTGGCGACAGCCCGGGACGAGCTGCTCCCCCTCAACGACGAGCGGGTACGGCACAACCCTGCGTACCTGACCGTGATCCTGCTCTCCCGGGTGCTCACCAAGCTGGGCACCCTCGAGGAGGAGGACATCACCGTCAGCACGATCGAGAACCTGTTCGCCACCGACCTGGCGTTCCTGCAAGACCTCTACCGACGGGTGAACACCGAGGGGACCACCAAGGCCGAGGTCACGTGCCCGGCCTGCGACACGCACTTCACGGTCGACCTGGCCGGTGGTGTCCTGGGGGGAGCATGACGATGTACGCGGCCGATCGCCTCTACGAGGAGGTCGCGTACATCGCCTACCACTTCCACTGGGGGATGAACGAGATCCTCGACATGGCCCACCCCACCCGGGTTCGCTTCGTCGAGGAGATCGGCAAGATCAACCGACGGCTCTCAAACGAGGGTGAGGCCTGATGGCCTGGTTCAAGCGCAATCGAGACGAGGGACTCAGCCAGGGGACCGACGATGCCGTCGACGCCGTCGCGCCCCCAGCCGCACTCGAACCTGAGCCAGTCGGCGACACGACTCCCGCGCCCCAGGCCACGCCGCCCGCCGCGCCCGTCGACGCGGCGCCGGCGTGGACCACGGCCGCACCGATGCCGAGCGTCGTCCCCACCATCCAGCGCGTCCTCGGCAACATCAACGCCCAGAACACCACCACCCTCGGCAAGCCGTCCCCACTCTCCCTGGCTCCCCTCGGCCACGCCGTCACCCCTGACGCCCCGACCGGCGTCGTCAGCGCCCTGGCCGTGGCCGACGACGGGCCGGCCCACCCCGCCGCCGACCAGCCGCCGCTCGACTACGTGCAGCGCGCCCCGGCCGGCGCGGCCACCGCCCGACAGGCTCAACCGGCGCAGCTGCTGGTCCAGTCGTTCCAGCCCAACCGCCTGCCCAGCGTTCCGGTGGTGCCGCCCGCCGTCCAGCGGGCGGTCGCCAGCCCCTCGTTCACCAGCGCTCCGGCCCCGGAGCCGCCGTTGGTCCTCCCCGTGGGAGAGATCCTCTCGGCTCCTGCTGGCGCGCCCGCCCCGTCGGCGACCCCTGGCACCGAGCCGGCACCCGAGGCCGAGGCGCCCGCCCATGCTCCCCTCCTGGCCGGCCCTTCGGCACCGGTGGCCGAGCCGCCCGCGGTCGTCAGCGAGGCCCAGCGCGCCCCGGCGGTCGAGCTCCCGCTGGCTCCCGTCCAGCGCCACGCCGACCACCCGGGCCACGTCGAGGGTGACGAGGCACCAACCGACACCGATGCGTCCGGCGTCCAGCGTGCACCCATCGACGCGCCCGCGCCGCCGCCTGCGCAGCCCACCGCCGCGGCGGCCACGGCCGCCACAGCTGGGCCAGCCGAGAGGGCCGCAACGGCAGCACCTGATGCGCCGCTCCTGGCCGACGCCCCGCTGGCGCCCGCGTCGCCCCTGACGGCCCCCGACGCAGCCGCCGGCGCCGGCCTGCCCGGGGCGCCGCAGGCACCCGAGGTCGACCTCCCGCTGGCCCCGGTCCAGCGCCACGCCGACCACCCCGGTCACGTCGACGGTGACGAGGCTCCGGCCGAGGCGCCTGGTGAGGGCGCCGAGGTCCAGCGGGCGGCGGCCGACGTCGCCACCGCCCCCCTTCCAGCGCCGGACGTCACCGCCCCGCTGGTGGGCGACACGGCACCGCTCGCCACCACTCCTGAAGCGGCCCCGGCGGCCACCGAGCCACCAGCTCCCATGGCGCCGCCCGACCTGCCCCTGCCCGGCGCCCCGGTCCAGCGCAGCGTCACCCCTCGCCGGCCGGCTGGCCTGGGCCGCCCCATCCCGGCGGTGCCGCCCGAGGCGGTCGTCCCTGGCGCCGTCCAGCGGGCCCCGCTCCCGCCGGCCCCGGCCGCGCCAGACCCCTCCGGTGTCGCCGCTCCGGCTGCCCCTCCGACCGCTCCACTCGTCGGCTCCGATCCGCTGCAGCCGGCGCCGGCCCTGCCCCTCGCCGCCGTGCAGCGGGCGTCCATCGGCACCACACACGACGACCACGACGACCACGACGACGCGCCCGGCCGGGAGGCGGCGA
>JBKJUI010000478.1:0-2848 GCA_046590775.1 Acidimicrobiales bacterium | reverse complement strand
CTGGCAGGTGCTCGTCGGCGAGGGCATGGTCCCCCGCGAGGACTTCGCCCGCGCCATGGCCACCTCGAAGACGCAGATCGAGCGGACCTTCCGCGACCTCTACCTGCCGTCCTTCGCGCCCCGCACCCTCGTCTACAAGGCGCTCGCCACCGGCGAGCAGCTCGGGCGCTTCTACCCCGACCTCTCCAACCGCGAGCTCACCACCGACGTGGTGGTCTTCCACCGCCGCTACTCCACGAACACGTTCTCCAACTGGTACCTCGCCCAGCCCTTCCGCACGCTCTGTCACAACGGCGAGATCAACGCCATCGCTGGGAACGTCAACCGCATGCGGGCCCGGGCCCGGCTGGGTACGGAGGCAGCAGACCTCGGCGCCGAGGACCTGTTCACGCCGGTCCTCGACATGGCGGGTTCGGACTCGGGGATGCTCGACAACGCCGTCGAGCTGCTCATCCGCGGCGGTCGCGACATCCGCCACGCCATCGCCATGCTGGTGCCCGAGGCATGGGAGGGGGCGAAGGACCTCGAGGCGCCGGTCAAGGGCTTCTACCGCTACCACGCCAGCCTCGTCGAGCCGTGGGACGGGCCGGCGGGCCTCGTCTTCACCGACGGTCTGGGCGTGGGCGCATCGCTGGACCGCAACGGCCTCCGGCCGCTGCGCTACGCAATCTGCGAGGACGGCTTCGTCACCTGCTGCTCCGAGGCCGGGGCCATCGACGTGCAGGGCCACGGGACCGTCACCCGAGGGCGGCTCGGCCCGGGCGAGATGCTCTTCGTGGACCCCACCCGTGGCGTCCTGGTCGACGACGACTGCAAGCAGCGCCTGGCCGCCGCCGCCCCATATGCGGCCTGGGCCGAGGACGGGCTGGTGCGCCTCACGTCCGGCAAGCCGACGCTCGAGACCCCCGACGCCGAGGAGCTGGTCCGACGCCAGGCCGCCCACGGCTACACGGTCGAGGAGCTGCGGATGGTGCTGAAGCCCATGGCGGCCGACGCCAAGGAGCCCGTCTTCTCGATGGGCGACGACGCCCCCCTCCCCCACCTGGCCGGCCGTCCCCGCCCGATCCACCACTACCTGCGCCAGCGCTTCGCCCAGGTCACCAACCCGCCCATCGACCACCTGCGCGAGCGGCCGGTCATGAGCCTGCGCACGCTGCTCGGCCCGCGGTCGCCCCTCCTCTCCGAGGGGCCCGACGCCTGCCGCCAGGGCGAGCTGCCCAGCTTCTTCCTGTTCCCGGAGGGCGCCGCCGCCCTCAGCGTCAGCGAGGGCAGCACGGCCGTGGTCGACACCTGCTTCCCGGTGGCGGGAGGGCCCGGCGGGCTGCGGGCGGCGGTCGAGAAGGTGGCGGCCGACGCCGTGCGTGAGGTGGCCATGGGCGCCACGGTGGTCGTGCTCGACGACGGGGCCATCTCAGCCGAGAGGGTCCCGATCCCGTCGCTCCTCGCCCTCGGGGCCACCCACCAGCGGCTCATACGCGACGGGCTGCGCGACAGCGTCAGCCTCGTGGCGCTGGCCGACGACGTGCGCGACGTGCACCACGTGGCCTGCCTGCTGGGCTACGGCGCCGACGCCATCTGCCCCCGCCTGGCCCTGGCCACGGTGGCGGCCGAGGCCGACGCCAGCGAGGACTCCGACGTGCTGTCCCCCGAGGCCCAGGAGCGCTACCAGGCTGCGGTCGAGGACGGCGTCCTCAAGGTCATGTCGAAGATGGGCATCTCCACCGTCGACTCCTACCGCGGCGCCCAGGTGTTCGAGGCGATCGGCCTCGGTCCCGACGTGGTCGACCTTTGCTTCCCCGACACCCCCTCTGTGACCGGCGGTGTCGGCTGGGAGGCCCTGGGCGAAGACGTCCTGGCCCGCCATGCCGCCGCCGAGCCCGCCGGCTCCGGAGGCAAGGGCGAGCCCGCCGGCTCCGGAGGCAAGGCAGAGTTGACCAACCCGGGCTACTACCGCGACCTCAAGCGGGGCGGCGAGCACCACACCCACAACAAGCAGGTGGTCGAGGCGCTGCAGGCCTTCGCCCAGGCTGACGATGCCGCCGACGCGCTGAAGCAGATGGCGGCTGCCCACCACCTGCAGCAGGCCGTCAGCACCGGCTCGACCGAGCGCTACCAGAAGTACGCCGCCCTCGTGAACGACCGGCCGCCCACCGAGCTGCGCGACCTGCTCGAGCTGATGCCCGCCGGCGAGCCGGTGCCGCTCGAGGAGGTCGAGCCGGCCACCTCGATCCTCCAGCGCTTCAGCACCGGGGCCATGAGCCACGGCTCGCTCTCGAGAGAGGCGCACGAGACCCTGGCCATGGCCATGAACCTGGTCGGCGGCAAGTCGAACTGCGGCGAGGGCGGCGAGGACCCCGGCCGGTTCCGCACCCGGGGCAACACCGCCGAGGAGGGCTACGACAAGAACTCCAAGATCAAGCAGATCGCCAGCGGCCGCTTCGGTGTCACCCCCGAGTACTGCGCCAACGCCGACGAGCTGCAGATCAAGATCGCCCAGGGCTCCAAGCCGGGCGAGGGCGGCCAGCTGCCCGGCCACAAGGTTTCGGACGAGATCGCCAAGCTGCGCCACACCCAGCCCGGCGTCACCCTCATCAGCCCGCCGCCGCACCACGACATCTACTCGATCGAAGACCTGGCCCAGCTCATCTATGACCTGAAGCAGGTGAACACCTTCGCCGATGTCGGCGTGAAGCTGGTGGCTGAGGCCGGTGTCGGCACCATCGCCGCCGGCGTGGTGAAGGCGCTGGCCGACGTGGTGATGATCTCGGGGGCCAACGGCGGCACCGGGGCCTCGCCCCTGTCGTCCATCAAGCACGCCGGGCTGCCCTGGGAGCTGGGCCTGGCCGAC
>JBKJUI010000263.1:0-4643 GCA_046590775.1 Acidimicrobiales bacterium | reverse complement strand
GTCGCCGAAGGCGAAGATGCCGCCGTCGGCGGCGACGAGGCGGTAGCCACGCCCCGCCGAGGTGGCCGCCATCGCCACGATCGGTCGGTTCAGCGGAACCCCACCGGTCGATCCCCGGAAGGTGGCGTCGCCGAAGGCGAAGATGCCGCCGTCGGCGGCCACGAGCCAGTAGCCGCGACCAGTCGGGGTCGGGGCCATGCCCACGATGGGCAGGTTGAGCCGCAGCCCGCCGGTCGACCCGTGGAAGGCGGCGTCTCCGAAGGCGAAGACCCCTCCGTCGGAGGCGGCGAGCCAGTACCCCCGTCCGGAAGGCGTAGCCGCCATCGCCACGAGCGGCCGCTTCAGGTCAAAGGCGCGGGTCGAGCCGAGGAACGGGGCGTCGCCAAAGGCGAGCAGCTCCTCCGTCGGCTCCGGTGCCACGGACGATGCGGCGGACGCGACGCCGGGGCGACCGGCCAGGCCGAGCCCGACGGACAGGAGGGCGGCGACCAGCAGGACCCGCCATCTCCCCGCCACGGGCGCCGTTCTACCAGCCAGCCGGCCCGCCTCGGCGGTCGTCGGGAAACCGAACCATTCGATCAGCGCGGCTCCTCAGGCGGCAGGACCGCCTGGGTCTGGGTGGTGCGGGCCACCAGCCGGCCGTCGTCGTCGTGCAGCTCGGTGTCCACCACGATGATGGTCCGGCCTGCGTGGAGCGGCCGGGAGGTGGCGGTCACCGCACCGGCGCGAACGCCCCTCAGGAAGTTGGTCTTCGACTCGACCGTGGTGGTCGACGCGCCGGGCGGCACGTGCAGGAAGGCGCACCAGGCGCCGGCGGCGTCGGCCAGGGCCATCAGGAGGCCGCCGTGCAGCAGCCCGCCCGCAGTGCACCGAGCAGGGTCCCACGCCACCCGGACCCGCACCTCGTCGGCGCCGGCGGCGAGCGCCTCGCCCCCGAGAACCTCGGCGAACGGCATGCTCCGGTGGAGGAAGCTGGTGAGCCCGGGATCGGCGGCGTCGCTCATCCGCCCGATCATGCCCGGCCTGGTCAGGCGAGCGGCCCTTCCTGCCTGGTGGTTGCACCTCCTCCAGCTGCTCGGTCACGCCAGCATCCTCCTGACCTCGCTGCGGAAGCGTGGCGCATCGGCCACCTGGCCCACCAGCCACGGGGCGAACCAGCACCCGGGGCGGGGTTGGCGGCGGAGCTGGAGCGCAGGTCGACGACGGTCATGCCCCAGGCAGGGCCGCCACCGTCGTCCACGGCCAGCGGGGCGATGGGGCCGGTGACGATCCCCGGGTCGGGAGGTGATGCGGAGCAGGAGGTCCACTGCCGGCTCGGCGACAGGACCATCCTTCGGGGGAACGGCGTGGCCGCCCAACCCGTCGGTCCCGTGGAAGCCTCGCCGAAGACCCTTGAGCGGGCCGGGCGCCGACGCAGCGGCGGCCCCGACGGCGACCGGCACCTCGGGGTGGCCGGCCGCCTCGCACACCAGGCGCAGGTTGGCCCCCGCCTGCTGCACGCCGACGTTCCCCCACACCGCCGTGACCGCCAGCACGTCGAGGCGAGGGTCGGTCAGCGCAAACCACAGGGCGGCGGCGTCGTCGCACCCGCCGTCGGAGTCGATGATGACCGGGACGAGGCGGCTCACCCGGTGGATCCGGCGACGGGCACGGGCGCAGTGCTAGCCAACGGCAGCCCCCGTCGTTCCAACACAGCCGACCGGTCTGCCCACTTCTGGTCGGCGTTGTCTGACCCAGAACCGGGCAGACCTGGCCGGGAGCGGCGAAGATCGGCTCCAAGGAGGCCCCATGCCCAACAGCACATCGCTCCAGACCGAGGTGTGGGCTGTGGCTGCCGACCCCGAGGAGGGCCCGGGCGACCGCCTCGACGACGTCGGAAGGAAGGCCGCCCGATGAGCAGCGCCATGCGCCGCAACCTGCGGGCGCTGCCCAAGGGTCACCTTCACCTCCACCTGCAGCTCGGGATGCGCCCGGCGACCCTGGTCGAGCTGGCCGAGCGGTACGGGGTCGACAGCCCGCCGACCCGGGGCTTCAGCGACTTCGCCGGCTTCCAGCGCATCATCGAAGGTGTGCTCGCCGTCCTGCGCACGCCGGCCGACTTCGAGCGCCTGGTGGCCGAGGTGGTCGAGGACGCCGCCCTGGACGGGTGCGCCTACGTCGAGCCCAGCTTCTACCCGGCCCAGCATCGCGACGTCTGCGGGAGCGACGAGGCCATGTGGGAGCTGGTCCTGGCCGCCGGTGAGGCCGCCGGGCGCCGCCACGGCATCGCCGTGCGCTGGATGGCCGCCGTCGACCGCGTCCACGACAGCCCCCGGCAGGCGGCCGACTTCGCCAGGCTGGCCGTCCGCTACATGGACCACGGCGTGGTGGGCCTCGGCCTCCACAACGACGAGGCCGGCCACCCGCCCGAGCCCTACGCCGAGGCCTTCCGCCTGGCCAAGGAGGCCGGCCTGCTCTCTACCCCGCACGCCGGCGAGCTCGACGGGCCGGCCTCGGTGTGGGCCGCCCTCGACGTCCTCCACGCCGACCGCCTCCAGCACGGCATCCGCTCCGTCGAGGACCCTGACCTGCTGGTGGAGCTGGCCGAGCGCGGCACCTGCCTCGACGTCTGCCCCTCCTCGAACGTGATGCTGAGCGTGGTGCCCGACCTCGAGCACCACCCGCTCCCGGCCCTGCTCGCCGCCGGCGTGCGCTGCAGCATCAACGCCGACGACCCGATCTGCTTCGGCCCCGGCGTGCTCGAGGAGTACGAGCTGTGCCGGGAGGCCTTCGGCCTCGACGACGCCGCCCTCGCCGCGGTGGCCCGCACCTCGCTGACCTCGGGCGCCGCCCCTGACGACGTCGTGGCCACGGCCCTCGCCGGAGTCGACGCCTGGCTGGCCGCCCCGGCCTGACTCCCCTTCAACCCTCGAGTCTGCCCACCTCTGGCTCTTCTAGGGACCGGAGCCGGGCAGACTCGAAAGGGTTGGGGGCGTGCGAGCATGCCGGCGTGGCCAGCTTGTTCTCCTTCGAGGGGGTCGGGGTGGCCTACGGCGGCACCGAGGTGCTGGCCCAGGTCGACCTCGAGCTCCCGGAGGGTGGCTGCACCGTGCTCGTCGGCCCGTCCGGCTCCGGGAAGACGACGCTCCTGCGGCTCTGCAACCGCCTGGAGGTGGCGACGGCGGGCGTGCTGCGCTTCCGGGGTGAGGACGTGGCCCACCTCGATCCGCTGCGCCTGCGGCGTCGGGTCGGCATGGTCTTCCAGCGGCCGGTGCCCTTCGGCGGATCGGTGCTCGACAACCTCCGGGTGGCCCGGCCGGCGGTGACGGTCGAGGCCGGGGTCGAGGCCCTCGGGCGGGTGGGCCTCCCCGCCCCGTTCCTCGAGCGGGAGCAGGCCACGCTCTCGGGTGGTGAGGGCCAGCGGGCCTGCCTGGCCCGGACGCTGCTGGCCGACCCCGAGGTGCTCCTGCTCGACGAGCCCACGGCCTCGCTCGACGCCGACGCCGCCGCCGGGCTCGAGCGGTTGGCCCTCGACCTGGCCGGGCGCGGCACCTCGCTCCTGTGGGTCACCCACGACCGGGCTCAGGCCGACCGGCTGGCCGACCGGCTCGTGGTCGTCGGCGGTGGCCGGGTGGAGGCGACGTGGACCTGATCGCCGCCACGGCGGACACCGGGCGGGTCGGGCCGCTGGGCCTGGCCGGCTCGCTGGTGCTCGTGGCCGTGGTGGTCGCGGTGTCCCGGTGGCGCCACCTCGACCTCGGCCGGGACGTCGTGGTGGCCTGCGGCCTGGCCCTGGTCCAGCTGCTGCTGGTGGGGGTGGGCCTCGGTCTGGTGGTCGGCGACCGTCGGCCGCTGTGGCCGTCGTGGATCTGGGTGGCGGCGATGCTCGTCTATGCCGCCTGGATCACGACGAGGCGGGCGCCCGAGGTGCCGGGGCTGTTCGGGCTCGCCCTGGTGGCCCTCTCCGCTGCCCTCGCCGTCAGCCTGGCCGTGGTGTTCGGGCTCGGCGTCTTCAACCTGACCACCCGCACGCTGGTGCCCACCGCCGGCCTCATCGTCGGCAACGCCCTGACCTCGACGGTGGTGGTGGTCCGTCGGACCGTCGAGGACCTGCGGGACAAGCGACCCGAGGTCGAGGCCCGCCTCGCCCTCGGGCTGCCCGCCGAGCAGGCGGCCCGCCCCCACGTCCGCTCGGCGCTGCGCACCGCCCTGTCGCCGCAGATCGAGCGCACCCGCGCCGTGGGCCTGGTGGCGCTGCCGGGAGCCATGACCGGCCTCCTCCTCGCCGGCGTCGACCCGATCGTGGCCGTGGCCGTGCAGGCTGTCGTCATGTACCTCGTGCTCGGCTCGGCCGCGGTGGTCGGCGCCGTGCTCGCCCTCGGCCTCATCCCCCGCCTCTTCACCGCCGACCACCGGCTGCGCCCGCTGCCGAGGCCGGCCGACAGCGTCTCCCCATGAGCGGGATCCGGCGGATCCTGCCACTCACCTTCGGGTGGGCGAACCTGCCGAAGTCGATCTCGGTGCACGGGGCCGACCCTGAGATCCGCCTTGGCGAGCCGGTGCCGGGCGTGCTGCTCGAGCTGGACGGCGGCTGGATGCTGCTGGACACCGGCTTCAACGACCCGCTGCTGCGCGACCCGCTGCTGTGCAAGCGGTTCTACGGT
>JBKJUI010000142.1:0-4792 GCA_046590775.1 Acidimicrobiales bacterium | reverse complement strand
TGCGGCCTCGCCCCTTCCCGGGTCCTGGCCTCCCTCCGCTACTCCGCCGGCGGCTGGGAGTCGGCCACGGTTCGGGTCCTGCCCACCGGCAAGGTCGAGGTGCTCACCGGCAGCACGCCGCACGGCCAGGGCCACGTCACGTGCTGGAGCCAGATCGTCGCCGACCGCCTGGGCGTCGACCCCGACGACGTCGAGGTCCTGCACTCCGACACCGCCATCAGCCCGCTGGGCCTCGACACCTACGGGAGCCGCTCGCTGAGCGTCGGCGGCGCCGCCCTGGTGGCGGCCACCGACAAGGTGGTGGCCAAGGCCCGGACCATCGCCGCCCACCAGCTCGAGGCGGCCGAGGACGACCTCGAGTTCGCCGACGGCTCGTTCACCGTGAGGGGCTCGCCCGACAAGTCGGCGGCGATCGGGGCCATCGCCTTTGCCGCCTTCACCGCCCACGACCTGCCCGACGGCCTCGAGCCGAACCTCGAGGCCCAGGCCACCTGGGACCCGCCCAACTTCACGTTCCCGAACGGCGCCCACATCTGCGTGGTCGAGGTCGACGAGGAGACCGGCTCGGTCGACCTGCTGCGGTACGTGGCCGTCGACGACTGCGGCAACCCGGTGAACCCGATGATCATCGACGGCCAGCTCCACGGCGGCATCGCCCAGGGGATCGGCCAGGCGCTGTTCGAGGAGGCGGTCTACGACCCCGACGGCCAGCTGCGGTCGGCGTCGCTGGCCGACTACCTCGTGCCCTCGGCCCCCGACCTGCCCAGCTTCGAGCTGGCCAACACGGTCACCCCGAGCCCCAGCAACCAGCTGGGCGTCAAGGGGGTCGGCGAGGCCGGCACCATTGGATCGGCTGCTGCGGTGATCAACGCCGTGGTCGACGCGCTGCGGCCGCTCGGCGTCACCGACATCCGAATGCCGGCCTCACCGGCGCGGGTGTGGGCGGCCATCACCGGCGGGAGGGCCGACGTCCCGGTCAGCCCCGGCACGAACGGAGCAGACGCATGATCCCGGTCCCCTTCGACTACGTACGGGCCGGCTCGGCCGACGAGGCGGTCAGTCTCTTGGTGGAGCACGGCGACGACGCCAAGCTCCTGGCCGGCGGCCACTCGCTGCTGCCCCTCATGAAGCTCCGACTGGCCACCCCGGGCGTCCTGGTCGACGTCGGCCGGCTCACCGACCTGGCCTACATCCGTGAGGAGGGCGACCACGTGGCGGTGGGCGCCCTCACCCGCCACCGCCAGCTCGAGACCTCCGGGCTGCTGCAGGCCCAGGTGCCGCTCCTGCCCCACGTCGCCGGCCTCGTCGGCGACCCGCAGGTCCGCCACCGCGGCACGCTCGGCGGCACGCTGGCCCACGGTGACCCCGCCTCCGACCTGCCCGCGGCGGTGCTGGCCCTCGGCGGCACCCTCGTGGCCCAGGGCCCGTCCGGACGTCGGGAGATCGCTGTCACCGACTTCTTCACCGGGTTCCTCGAGACGGCCCTGCGGCCGGACGAGCTGCTCGTCGAGGTGAGGCTGCCCAAGGCACCGGGGGCCGGCTGGTCCTATCAGAAGTTCAACCGGCGGGCCCAGGACTGGGCCATCGTCGGTGTCGCCGCCGTGCACAACGGCTCGACGGGCGTGGCCCTGGTCAACATGGGCTCGGTGCCCCTTCGGGCCGGCGCCGTCGAGCAGGCCCTGGCCGGCGGTGCGTCGGTCACTGAGGCGGCGCAGATGGCCGACGAGGGCACGTCGCCACCGGCCGACCTGAACGGCTCGGAGGAGTACCGCCGCCACCTCGTGAAGGTGCTCGTGCGCCGGGCCCTCGAGCAGGCCGGCGCGTAGGGCGCCGGGGGAGTGGACGTCGACGAGGTGGCGGAGGCTCTCGCCGCCTCCGGCTACCTCGCCGACGAGGAGCTGGCCACCGTCGTCTTCCTGGCCCTCACCCTCCGGAGGCCGCTGCTGCTGGAGGGGGAGGCCGGGGTCGGCAAGACCGAGCTGGCCAAGGTGCTCAGCGTCATGACCGGTGGCGAGCTGCTGCGGCTCCAGTGCTACGAGGGCCTCGACGTGGCCCAGGCGGTCTACGAGTGGGACTACGCCAAGCAGCTGCTGCACCTGCGGGCGGGAGGTGGCGAGGACGACCTGTGGTCCGAGCGGTACCTGGTGCGCCGCGCCGTGCTGCGGGCCGTGACGCCCACCGACGGCCCACCGCCGGTGCTGTTGATCGACGAGATCGACCGGGCCGACGACGAGTTCGAGGCCTTTCTCCTCGAGGTCCTGGCCGATGCCTCGGTCACCGTGCCCGAGCTCGGCACGTTCAGGGCGCCGGTGCCCCCCGTGGTCGTCATCACCTCGAATCGCACCCGCGACGTGCACGACGCCCTGAAGCGGCGCTGCCTCTACCACTGGATCGACCACCCCGACTTCGACCGCGAGGTGGCCATCGTCCGGCTCCGCGCCCCGCACGTGGGCGAGCAGCTGGCCCGCCAGGTCGCCAGCATCGTGGCCCAGGTCCGCCAGCTCGGCCTCTACAAGCCGCCCGGGGTGGCCGAGACCATCGACTGGGCCTGCTCGCTGGCCGCGCTCGGGCGCACCGAGCTTGACGAAGCCTCGGTGACGGCGACCCTCGGCGCCGCCATCAAGTACCGCGAGGACAACGAGCGGGTGCGCGGCCGCGGCGTGGCCGAGCTGGTGCGCATGGCGCTGGTGGGGAGCTGATGGGCGAGCGGCTGCCGGTGACCTTCGCCCGGGTGCTGCGGGAAGCGGGCCTCGAGGTGCCGACCACGAACGTGGTGCTCTTCGCCGAGGCGCTGGCCGCCGTCGGCCTCGAGCGCCGGGCCCGGGTCCACGCCGCCGCCACCAGCTGCTTCCTGCGCGATCCGGCCCACCGGGGTCGCTTCGAGGCCTGCTTCATCGCCTTCTGGGACGGCCGGGTCGCCGAGCCCGACGGCGGCCCGGCGGCGGCGCCGGTGACCGTCACCCTCGCGGTTGACCATCCCGAGGCTGTGAGGGGAGACGACGAGGATGGCCGAACCGACGAGCCCGTGGTGCAGCTGCGGTGGAGCGCCACCGAGGTGCTGCGCCACAAGGACTTCGCCGCCTGCAGCCCGGACGAGCTGGCCCAGCTGCAGCGGCTGCTCCCCCGGCTGCGCAGCTCAGGCGGGTCCCGGCCCAGCCGACGGTCGGTGGCGGCCCGTCGAGGCGCACCCGACCTCCGGCCCACCGTTCGCCAGGCGCTTCGCACCGGAGGCGACCCCGTGGCCCTCCTGCGGCGAGGCCCGAGCCAGCGGCCCCGGCGCCTGGTCCTGCTCGTGGACGTCAGCGGGTCGATGGAGGCCTACGCCCGGACGCTGGTGCGCTTCGCCCACGCCGCCGCCACGGGACGGCGCCGCGTCGAGGTCTTCACCCTCGGGACCCGGCTCACCCGGTTGACCCGCGAGCTGGCCACCCACGACCCCGATGTGGCCCTCGACCGCGCCGGCCGGGCTGTCCCCGACTGGTCGGGAGGCACCCGCCTGGGCGACTCGCTCCGCCGCTTCAACGACGTCTGGGGGACCAGGGGCATGGCCCGGGGCGCCGTCGTCGTGGTGCTGTCCGACGGCTGGGACCGCGGCGACCCGGCCGTCCTCGGCCTCGAGCTGGCCCGGCTGCGTCGGGTGGCCCACCGCATCGTGTGGGTGAACCCCCTGAAGGCGGCCGATGGGTACCAGCCGCTGGCCGGGGGCATGGCCGCCGCCCTTCCCCATCTCGACGCGCTCCTCGAGGGCCACAGCCTGGCCGCCCTCGAGGAGCTGGTCGCCGACCTGGAGCGGGCGTGAAGGAGCTGTTCGCCGACCTCGACCGCTGGCGGTCGGCGGGCAAGCGCATCGCCCTGGCCCGGGTCGTCGACGTCGAGGGGTCGGGGCCTCGCCTGCCCGGGGCGGCGATGGCGGTGAACGAGGACGGGGAGGTGGCCGGCTCGGTGTCGGGTGGCTGTGTCGAGGGTGCCGTGGTGGAGGAGGCCCTGCGCATCCTGGCGGGCCAGGCCGGGGCCCGGCTCGTCAGGTTCGGGTACTCCGACGACGATGCCTTCGCCGTCGGCCTCACCTGCGGCGGCACGATCCACCTCTTCGTCGAGCCGATGGACGCGTGGTGAGGGGAGGGTGATCTACCAGCGCCTGCGAGCGGCGGTGGAGGCCGAGCAGCCGGTGGCGCTGGCCACCGTGGTCGAGGGGCCGGGCACGGGCGCCACGCTGCTGGTCGAGCCGGGGGCGGCGCCGGTCGGCTCGCTGGGCGACGGCGACCTCGACCGTGTCGCGGTGCGGGACGCCCTGGCCGAGCTGGACGCCGGTCGGTCGGGCCTGCGCCGCTACGGCGCCCACGGCGAGGCCCGCCAAGCCGAGGTGGCGGTGTTCGTCGAGGCCTTCGCCCCGCCGCCCCGCTTGGTCGTCTTCGGCGCCGTCGACTTCACCGCCGCCCTGGTGAAGGTGGCCAAGGTCCTCGGCTACCGGGTGACCGTCTGCGACGCCCGCGAGGTCTTCGCCACCCGGCGCCGCTTCCCGCAGGCCGACGAGATCGTCGTCGACTGGCCGCACCGCTGGCTCGAGGCCCACGGCGCGGAGCTGAGCCAGCGCGACGCCGTCTGCGTCCTCACCCACGACCACAAGTTCGACGTGCCGGCGCTCGTGGCTGCGCTTGGCACCAGCGCCGGCTACGTGGGCGCCATGGGCAGCCGCCGCACCCATGCCGAGCGCACCACCCGGTTGCGCGCCGCGGGGATGGCCGACGAGGCTCTCGCCCGGGTCCACGGGCCCATCGGGCTCGACCTCGGC
>JBKJUI010000132.1:0-3199 GCA_046590775.1 Acidimicrobiales bacterium | reverse complement strand
CGTCGAACAGGACCTTCATGTCCTCGACCGAGTCGATGGCCACGCCGGCCTGCCCGACGTCGCCCACCACCCGAGGGTGGTCGGAGTCGTAGCCACGGTGGGTGGCCAGGTCGAAGGCGACCGACAGGCCCCGCTGCCCTGCGGCCAGGTTGGCCCGGTAGAAGGCGTTGGAGGCCTGGGCGGTGGAGAAGCCGGCGTACTGGCGGATGGTCCACGGCCGGTTGGCGTACATCGTGGCGCGCACGCCGCGGGTGAACGGGGCCTGGCCCGGGAGGCCGGGCCACCCGTCACCCGGCAGGTCGTCGGCCAGGTAGACCGGCTGGACCTCGATGCCCTCGGGCGTGGGGCGGACGAGGCTGTCGGGGTCGGCGCCCTTCAGCTCGGCGGCCGCCAGCTCGCGCCAGCGGTCACGGTCGTCACCCATGGGCAGAGCCTGCCCATCGCTGACGGGACCGTCAAAGGGGGAGGTCGACAGGCAGCTCGTCGGTGACCGTCGTGCCGCCTGCGGTGTACGGGATCGGCGCGGCGCGCGCCGATGGGATGAGGTGGATCGGCTGGTCCTTCGGGATGGTGAACTCGATGCCGACCGTCACGGTGGCGCCGAGGTCGAGCGACAGGGGCGTCACCACCACGCGCATGCCCCCCTCCTCGCCACTGCGGGTGAAGGCCTTGCCGTCGGTCTGGATGTCGGCCGCGTTCTGGGGCAGGTAGGCGACGAGATCGTTGAAGTGCCGCTTGGCCCCGTTGCCCTCGACCGCCGCAGATGTTGGTGACCGCGGCAGGTTCGCCGTGGTGATCTCGAGCCGCACCCGTCGCTCGCCCCCCGGCGCCTTCCGGCTGCTGACCACGACGCGGGGCTTCAGGTGGTAGTCGAGCTTGTTGGCGGAGCGGTTGACGAGGGAGACCTGGAGGCCTTCGGTGTCGAGCTTTCCGGCCGCCCCCGCACGCTCCCAGAGCAGCTCCTCGTTCGGGTCGGCCGACCAGCCCATGAGGTGCCGACCGGCGACGATGTACCGCAGGGCGCCGAAGAGGCGGCCGAGGTCGGCCGGCCGCTCGTCGAGGGCCTGGAACACCGCCTGGCCCAACCGTCCCTGGAGCTCGGCCCGCTGGGCTCGCACGGCGCCGGCCTGGTCGGCGAACCGGAGGTAGTTCCGGTAGAGGAGCTGGTCGGCGGTGTTCTGGACGTTGATGGCGACGTCGTCCACCTGGAGGGGGCCCGTCACGCCGACGAGCTGCTGGAGGCCCAGGACGTCGAGCATCACGACCCCGTCGACCTTCCCGAGCCCGGCCCGCTCGGCCATGGCCGCAGCGACGGGGCCGACCTGCTGGAAGTCGGATGCCGCCGTGACGCCCCGGAAGTCGAACCCGAAGCCCATGGTCGCCCAGAGCGCCTCCTGGACCGGGGTGAGCGGCGCAGGGCCGGTCTTCACGAGGACGAGGTCGGAGCTCTGGCTGAAGGGGCCGAGCCGAACGGCGCCGTCCTGCACCTCGGCCACCGCGATCGAGCCCACCAGGCCCCCACCGCTCAGCATCTCGGCGTTGTTGGCCGCCAGCACCAGGATCCGTCGAGGGCCCCGCAGGAGCGCCCGCAGCGCATCGGCCTGCACCGAGGCGTCGTTCAGTCGGACGGTGGCCGCGTCCTGCTCCTCGGCGACGATGCTCCGGGCCAGGCGCAGGGTCGGAAGGGCGAGCTGTCGTCGGGGCAGCGGCTCGAGCGCCCGTGTGTCGTTCGCCGCCTGCTCGGCTGACCGGGCCAGCACCTCGACCAGCGCCAGCCGGTTGGCGCTGCCGCCGGTGCCGGCATCCACCTGGCGCTGCAGGTCGGCGCCGATCCTGGCGGCGATCACCCCGAGGTCGCGAGCCCGGCCGGTGGCGTCCCGGAGGGTTCCCACCTGGTCGCGCCCTCCCGGCAGCGCCGAAGCGATGCGGAAGGGCGGACTGGTGTGGGCGATGCCGTCGGCGTGCCGCAGCCGCCGGTTGGCGCCGGAGGTCACGAAGCCAACGCCTCGCGCTCCGGCCAGCGTTCCCGGCTCTACGTCGAGGACGGCCTCACGCGCCGAGCGGACCTCGAGACCGATGCGCACGAGGTCGACAACCCCCCAAGCGAAGAGGCCCAGCAGTGCGCACGCCACCAGCGCGGCGGCGGCATGGACTGGCCGGCGCCGAGCGGCACCGGCCAGGTTCCGGAGGTGCCTCAGGCCACGGAGCGGCGGCGGAGGCCGCGCACCGCGACCGCACCAGCCAGCGCCACGCCACCGATGGCGAGCGGCAGGAGGTCTTCAGCGCCGGTGCGGGCCAGCGTGCCGCCGGTGCCGGAGGTGTTCGGCAGGCTCGTCGGGGCGACGGAGACCGTCGACTGCGACTGCTGGGACTGCACCGTGGTCTCCGACGACTGCTGCGCGCCGGCTGCGCCCGCCCACAGAACGACCGGGAGGGCTCCAGTTGCGAGGGTGGCAGCGATCTTGGTGAACATGCGCACGAACAAGTCTCCTTCAGGCTTTACGGGCTGGTGGCACCCTAGACCGTCTAGGTGCACGGTGCCACTACTCGGACATCTCGCCGCACCCTAGGTGGTTCACGAGGGGCCTGCGACCGGGTGGGGCATGCAGTGCTCGTCGTACTCGGCGATCGTCAGCTGCGACCAGTCGCCCGAGCAGGCGGGGCACGCCGGGTCACGACGCATCTTGAAGGAGCGGAACGACTCCTCCAACGAGTCGTAGGCCAGAAGGCGGCCGACGAGCGGGTCGCCGAGGTCGAGCACCAGCTTGATGGCCTCCATCGCCTGCAGCGAGCCGACGATGCCCGGCAGCACGCCGAGGACGCCCGCCTCGGCACAGGAGGGCGCCAGCTCGGGCGGCGGCGGCTCGGGGATGAAGCAGCGGTAGCAGGGCCCGCCGCGGGTGGGGTCGAGCACCGTCACCTGGCCCTCGAACCGGAAGATGGAGCCGTGGACCAGGGGGATCTGGTCGGCCTCCAGCGCCGCGTGGTTCAGGAGGTAGCGGGTGGGGAAGTTGTCGGTGCCGTCGACGATCACGTCGTAGCCCGAGATCACGTCGAGCACGTTGTCGGCGCCGAGCCGCACGTCGTAGGTGACGACGTCGACGTCGGGGTTGATGCCGACGATCGTCTTCTTGGCCGAGTCGACCTTCCGGTCGCCGATCCGCTCCATGTTGTGGAGGATCTGGCGCTGCAGGTTCGA